>JANXWM010000691.1 GCA_025351145.1 Chitinophagaceae bacterium | reverse complement strand
TATTTAGCTTTTCTTGCGTCGCACACTTGTACGGTTGGATATTTTATTGAGCTTTTATCTAAGCGTAGAACGAAGCGAAGGTTGAGGGTGGTAACACCGTCAAATGCGAGTGTTTTCTTGAGCCCATTTTACAAATTCCTTATTGCTGGAGAACTTTTTAAAAGTAAGCATTTTCAATTTGCCTTCGATTTCTTCACGGCTCCAGTTTTTTTCTGAAATAACTGTTTCGGATCGCATGGATTGAGAGTTTGCAAATATTAATAATTGAGAATTGATTAAATTGAAACCAAATTTCTCATTGTCCATCCAGTCAGGCTTTGAGAATGTCCTATCCCAGTCCACAAAATGAAGGAATGTGTCGATTATATGGACTTCAAATTGTAAACTGGATTTATTGTCGAAGAATTCAGCAATTATTGGGACTTTGCCTGTTTCTTCGAGCAAGACTTTGACTCTTGCCTTCAGATTTCGCTTCCTATTTGATTTTATTTTTGAATACCAAACAAAACTGCCATTATCGGCGATAGAAAGCTGGTATGCTTTTTCTATTGTTTGAATGTCCCATCCTTCAACTTTTCCAATGGTTATTAATGATTCATAAATTATTTTGAGTATTAGATTTATTTTATCGATATCACTGGCTTCGTTGGAAGTATCTACGTTGTTTTTAATCCAAAGTGATTTGATACTGCTGGCTGTATGAATTCTGTCTTCGTTTCCTAAATGTATATTGACTCTTGTTCTAAACAGTTTTTTGTTATAGTCAAGATTTTTAGAGAAAATCAGAGTCGCTTTCATAGCGGAATTACCGAACCATTTATAATTAAAGTCGCCTTCCGGATAGATTGATATATGTGGAGTGAATGTCAATAGCTTTTATACAATTGAGTGTATTGGCGAATATAAGAATAAAACTTACGAACATCAACCCATGCAATTCGCTTCGGTAAAAGCCCAATTCATAATCCAACCGTACATGAGTGCGACGCAAGAGAAGCCCAATTCATATTCATAACTATGGCTCAAAACCATTACCAAATCACCAAATCATTCACTTCTCAAACTCTTTACCGGGTTGGCAACTGCCGCCTTCACTGCCTGCAAACTGATGGTTACAAGCGCAATGATACCAGCGAGTAACCCCGCAATTAAAAACACCAGCACACTGATGCTTACGCGGTAGGCAAAATACTGCAGCCAACTGCTCATAGCCCACCAGGTTAGTGGCACGGCGATAACAAACGCAACAAGCACCAGCAGCATAAAATCTTTTGAGAGGATGAACAGCAGGTGATTAACGGATGCGCCCATTACTTTGCGTATGCCGATCTCCTTGGTGCGCTGCAAAATATTGTATGCCGATAAACCCGATAAACCAAAGCATGCAATAAGTATGGCAAGCAATGCGAACACGCCAAACACGCTGCCGAATAATGTGCTGGCTTTGTACTGCTGGTTGTAATAATCATCGAGGAAAAAATAACTGAAAGGATCGTTGGGGAAGTAGCTGTTCCATGTTTTTTGCACGGCTTCAATGGTGTTGGGCATATTGGCCGATGAGACTTTGAGGGAATAATAATCACGGGTATTGGGAGTGGGCAACAACAGTTGCGGGTCAATACTTTTTTGCAACCCGAGCTGATGGTAATCGGCCACCACGCCAATGATCGTGATGGTGTCTTTTGCGCCCTCGAGTATTTTGGTATTGATGGCTTCGGCTGCATTGCGGAAGCCAAGCAGTTTTAATCCGGCTTCGTTTAAAATAGCGGTCTTTTTATCGGTGCCGAATTCTTTGGAGAAGTTACGCCCGGCAAGCATTTTCATGTTATAAGCAGGGATAAAATCGTAATCAATACCAAGGTGATAAAATGTAAAAGTCTTTTCATTTCCTTCGGGCGTGCCTGCACGTTTTACATCGTTTGTCCAGTAGATTTCTTTGCCCATCACTGCGGAGGAAGCGCTAATGTTTTGTACACCGGGCACATGCAGCACATCGTTTTTAAAAGGCTGGTAAATGTTTTGATAAACAGAATCTCCCATAGATACGGCACCATTGAGCACAAGGGTTTGTTTCATATTGAAGCCGAGATCCTGTTCACGCATATACTGCACCTGCTGGTACACGATCATTGTTCCGGCAATAAGAATGATAGAAGTTGCAAATTGCAACACTATTAATCCTTTGCGCAAAACCAATCCGCCGGCAGCATTCTTGAACAATCCCTTCAACACTTTTACCGGTTGATAAGCAGACAATACAAACGCAGGATATAATCCTGATAACAAAGTACCTATTGCAAAAATGATAAAGAACAACAGCCAGTAATAACCCGACATGCTGAATAATTTACCTGCCGTATCATGCGCTGTAAACTGGTTGAACCATGGCGTTAATAATAACGCAGCTATAAAGGCAATAAAGAGTGATGTAAAATTGAGCAATAAGCTCTCTAACAAAAACTGGTTAATGAGCCCGCTGCGTTTAGCGCCCAGCACTTTTCTTATGCCCACTTCCCTTGCCCTTTCCACCGAACGTGCAGTGGCGAGGTTAATATAATTGATCCATGCAATAGCCATAATAAACAAAGCGATCATAAACATAAAGTTTACACTTTGCGCACTGCCGTTTACTTCGGCTTCCTGGTTGTAGTTGGAGTTAAGATGAATATCCTGCACAGGAATAAAATGAATTTCGTCTCTTGCCTTATTCAGCTTTGCCCAGTTAAGATCAGGGTAATAACGCCTGCAGAATTCAGGCATTTTGGTTTCGAATTTTTTATAATCAACGCCGGGCTTTAATTGTATGTAGGTATAAAAATCGTACCAGCCCCATTGCGTTTCGGTCGCATTGCTTGAGTCGCCGCCCATGCGAAACTGCTTGCCCAATGTGGCGTAAGAAACCAAATATTGTATGATCAAATGCGAGTTGGCCGGGTAATCTTTAAACACACCACTCACTTCATAATGCTGAGTAAATTTTTCATCCCTTACTGTAAGTATTTTACCAACAGCATCTTCATTATTAAAATATTTTTTGGCCATTGATTCACTCAGCAAAATTTTATCCGGCCCTGTTAAAACGTCTGCTGCATTGCCTTTCAGCAATTGTACGTTCAGCATATTTATTGCAGATGCATCGGCAAAATAACCTTTTGTCTCTGCAAATTTTACCTGCTTTGCATCGTTCGATAAAAGCATTTCAGCATCTTTCAACCGGCAAAAATCCTGTACTTCGGGGTAATCTTTTTTCAAATATGGCCCGTGAATAGGATAACTTGTTGCCGACTGCCAGGCCAGTTTATCCTGCTGGTAACTGTCCAGCCGAACCCTGTACAACTGTTTGCCAACCGCGTATTGATCGTAACTTTTTTCGTAAGAAACATATTCGAACAACAACAGGCAGCAGGCAATACCAATAGCAAGCCCGATAATATTTACCGCTGTAAAAGCTTTTCTTTTTAAAAGGTTGCGCAGTGCAAGTTTCAGGTAGTTTTTAAACATGGCGATTCGTTTTTACTGGCCCGGCAGTTTGATACAAAGATGAAGCTTTTCTTGCGTCGCACTCTTGTACGGTTGGATTATATATTAAGCTTTTACCGAAGTCTCCCAGCAACGGCGGCGTTGCGTTATGTTGTATTACAACTTGTGAACAATGCATACCTTCAAAAGAGCAAAAGCCCAAAGCAGCGATACCCATCTACGCAGTGATTTATTGATCCTATCGAAGTCT
>JANXWM010000677.1 GCA_025351145.1 Chitinophagaceae bacterium | reverse complement strand
ATCGAGGTTAAGCCTGGTACCACTTGCTACTATAGTTTCCATTTCTTCCAATAATTGCTCTATTGTAAGATCTTTTGTTTTGGCTATAGTTTCAAGCGGTATCTTTTTATCTACATTTTGAATGATGAAGATTTTGTTATTATTTCTATTTACAACGCCTTTCATTACAAAATCATCAGGTCGTTGCACCTCGTTGGTGCCGATATATTCTACAATAAGGTCTACAAATTTTTTGCCGTAGCGCATTGCTTTTCCTTTGCTTACGCCCTGGCATTTTTCAAGTTCCTGCAGGGTGGTTGGGTACATGGTAGCCATATCCTGCAAAGATGATTCAAGGAAAAGCACAAACGGTGGCAGGCTTTTTTTCTTGGCTTCCCTGTGCCGCAGATCTTTGAGCATGCCGATTAATTTATCGTCTGCTGCAGCACCTGAGCCAACATTGGTTTCACTGTCTTCGTCATCTTCATTGGCATCTTCAAATAAATTGTTGAGCACAATTTTAAAAGAAGCAGGTTTCTTTAAAAATTTTGAACCGAGTTCTGTTAGTTTAAGCAGGCCATACTCAACAATATCTTTTCTTATAAGGTTATGCAGCAGCATCTGGCGAATAAGGCTGTTCCAGAAAAGATCTTCTTTATCCTTACTTATACCAAACACATCAAGCTCCTGGTGGCGGTACATAGCAACCTGCGGCGTTAATTTGCCTACGATTACATTGAGCACATATTCGGCAGTAAAGCGTTCATCGAGTGCTTTTACTACTTTAAGCACTTTAACGGCCTCATCCCTGGCTTCTATTTTTTCTCTTGGGTGCAGGCAGTTATCACAGTTACCGCAGTTTTTATCTTCTGAGTCTTCGCCAAAATAATGCAGCAAAATTTTTCTTCGGCATACAGAACTTTCTGCAAAAGCTACAGTTTCATTAATCAACTGCGCGCCAATTTCTCTTTCACTTAATGGCTTGTCGCGCATCAAATGTTCAAGTTTAGAAACATCTTTATGAGAATAGTATAAAATACATTTTCCTTCTAAGCCGTCTCTTCCCCCGCGGCCAGTTTCCTGGTAATAATTCTCAATTGATTTGGGAATATTGAAATGAATAACAAACCTGATATCGGGCTTATCAATGCCCATCCCAAAAGCAATGGTGGCCACTATAACCTGTACATCTTCGTTCAAAAACTGATCCTGCCGCTCGGCTCTGAGTTTACCATCAAGCCCAGCATGATAGGCTACCGCTTTAATATTGTTAGCTACAAGCACTTCTGCAAGTTCTTCTGTGGTTTTACGGTTGAGCGTATAGATTATGCCACTCTTCCCCATATTCTGCGATATAAAACGCACGATGCTTTTTACAGTTTGATCTTTTTTTACTTTAGGCTGAATTTCGTAATAAAGATTAGGCCTGTTAAAAGAAGATATAAAGATGTTGGGGTTACGGAGTTCCAGGTTTTTTACTATATCGCTTTGTACTTTAGGAGTTGCTGTTGCAGTAAGTGCAACCACCGCAGCTTCAGGATTGATGATGTTCATCATTTCGCGCAACCTTCTGTATTCAGGACGAAAATCATGCCCCCATTCTGATATACAGTGTGCTTCGTCTACAGCAAAAAAAGAGATTTTAAGGTCGCTGAAAAAATCAAGGTTTTCCTGTTTAGTGAGTGTTTCAGGGGCAACATAAAGCAGTTTGGTTTTCCCTGTGGTAAGGTCGTCTTTAACTTCCTTTATTTGCCCTTTGTTAAGCGAGGAATTTAAAAAATGTGCTACATCGTCTTTTTCGCTGTAACCTCTTACCAGGTCAACCTGGTTTTTCATCAGGGCTATCAGCGGGCTTACAATAATAGCACAACCTTCCAGTATAAGAGCCGGTAATTGATAACATAAACTTTTACCACCACCTGTGGGCATTATTACAAAAGTATCACGCCCATCAAGCAAACTGTTAATGGCCTCTTCCTGGCGGTCTTTAAATTTTTCAAATCCAAAATACAGGCGAAGCCCTTCGTAGATATCCAATGTACGGCCATCACTGCCAGTTTTTTTTACTACCTTTTTTTTTGAATCTATTTTTGTACTTGTTGTCGTTTTTGCAGTCGTAGTCTTTTTGGCTGTTGCCTTTTTAGAAATGGTTTCCATTGTTCACAATAATTTCTCTCCCACAAATAAGGGATTTTAAATAAACATAAAAGTTACCGTATTTATCCGGATAGCGTAATTAAAATTTAATTATAGGGATCCGGATATTATTACAAAGCGTTGGAGGTTATTTTATTAGTTTCACGCTTTTAGCAAAGTTAACCCTCAAATCTTTTATTAAAAAATCCATTGCTGTTAAAGTTTAACTTTGTGCCAATGAATACAGGAATAAAAAAGTCCGCCCTCAATACAATAGAACTGGAAGCACGGTCTATTGCAGGGCTGGAAAAATTTATTAATGATGGTTTTGAAAAATCTGTAGAAACCATACACAAATCAATGGGCAGGGTGGTAATTACGGGCATTGGCAAAAGTGCCATAGTAGGGCAAAAAATTGTAGCTACTTTAAATTCTACGGGTACCCCTGCATTATTTATGCATGCGGCGGATGCTATTCACGGGGATTTGGGAATGGTACAGCATGATGATACTGTAATCATCATCAGCAAAAGCGGCGAAAGCCCGGAGATTAAAGTGCTTGTTCCTCTGATAAAAAATTTTGGAAACATACTGATCGGTATGGTGGGCAATAAAAATTCATTGCTCGCCAAACAATGCGATTTTTTGCTGGATACAACGGTAGAAAAAGAAGCCTGCCCAAATAATCTTGCGCCTACAAGCAGTACCACAGCACAGATGGTAATGGGCGATGCCCTGGCCATTTGCCTGATGGAATTAAACGAATTTACCGGTAAAGATTTTGCACGCTATCACCCTGGTGGAAACCTTGGTAAAAAATTATACCTGAAAGTTGATGACATTTACCCAACAAATGAAAAACCTGCCGTATCTCCAGGTGCAACATTAAAAGAGGTCATCATAGAAATAAGTAAAGGCAGGCTTGGTGCCACTGCCGTAATAGACGGGGAAAATAAATTAACAGGGGTTATAACCGATGGTGATGTTCGCCGCATGCTTGAAAAAATAAACGACATCAGCAGCATAAAGGCATGCGATATTTTAAATAAGGACCCAAAAACAATTCAACCGGAACTGCTGGCAGCAGAAGCTTTTGAAATCTTAAAAGAATATGATATCAGCCAGCTCATTGTTACAAATACTTCAGGTGTTTATCTTGGAATCTTACATTTGCACGATCTTATTAGAGAAGGCATTATTTAATACAGAATATTTCTTATGAACAACCACTTTTATGTAGCTATTCTTGCCGGTGGAATAGGCAGCCGTTTCTGGCCCAAAAGCAGAACAGCTTACCCAAAACAGTTTATAGATATTCTCAACACAGGCAAAACCCTTATCCAGTCAACTTATGAAAGGTTTGCTGCCTTTCTTCCCGAAGACCATATTTTTATAGTTACTTCAGATGAGTATGTTGGCTTTGTTAAAGAACAATTACCCCAAATGGCTGCTGCCAATATTCTTGCGGAGCCAAGCCGCAAAAATACCGCACCATGTGTGGCTTATATGGCTTTCAAATTAATTCAGAAAGACCCTTTAGCATCGCTTATAGTGGCACCAAGCGATCACCTCGTTTTAGATAACGCCGAATTTGAAAGAGTAGCACTGGAAGCGCTAAATTTTGCCGGTCACATGAAAGCCTTTGTTACGCTCGGTATTAAACCCACCTACCCAAATACCGGCTACGGCTATATTCAGCACGAAACAATACCGGTTGCCGATAATATTTTCCAGGTTAAAACTTTTACAGAAAAACCCAATACAGACCTTGCACGAACCTTTATTGCAAGCGGGGATTTTTTATGGAATGCAGGTATTTTTATCTGGCGGGTGCAGGATGTTCTCAAAGCCTTTGAGAAATACCAACCCGAAATGTACGATGTTTTTGCCGCAGAACAGGAACACTTCAGTACACCCGAAGAACAAAATGCCCTTGCCCGTATTTATCCCTTATGCACCAATATTTCTATTGATTATGCCATAATGGAACATGCCAATAATGTATATGTTATTCCTGCATCTTTCGGCTGGAGCGATCTTGGCACCTGGAACAGCGCTTACGACAGCCTTGAAAAAGATTACCTCGGCAATGCCGTGGCCGGCAACAATGTAATGGTAATCGACGCTACCAAATGCATGATTACTGCACCCCACGAAAAGCTGCTGGTACTGCAGGGCCTCGACGATTTTATTGTAGTTGACACCAAAGATGTTCTACTCATTTGTAAAAAAGAAAACGAACAACAGGTAAAAGAATATGTTGCAGAAGTTAAACGCAACAAAGGCGATAAATTTTTATAAATACAAATACAGTTTTTTGTACCGGGCAGAAGAACATGCATAAAGCTTTCGTTGCGTCGCACTCTTGTACATTCTGAACAATATTCAGCAATTCAGATGCTGTCCTGTTGTCTTTTCAGCACTACAAAATATTAATCAGTGCAATAATAAAGGCTTTCATTGTTTACGCTATTTTTACAATATTTGGTTTCAATTAATAAATGACGCAAACAAACCTGCTATGGCCCATTTAAAAACGGTGATCACAGGCTCGGGATGTTATATACCCACACAAATAATAAGCAACAGCAATTTTGCAAGCCATAGCTTTTATGGCGATGATCATAAGCCGCTTAATACCCCGCCGCAGATTGTAGTAGAAAAGTTTAAACATATTACCGGCATTGAAGAACGCCGCTATGCACAACCTGAATTAAATGCATCAGATTTAGGTACAATCGCCGGCAGGCTTGCTATTGAAAATGCGGCAATTGATCCTGAAACTTTAGATCAGCTTATCGTAGCACAAAATTTTGGCAACGTAATAAAACACACGGTACAAACTGATGCAGTACCTTCTATTGCATCAAGAATAAAACATTCGCTTGGCATTGCAAACCCCGCCTGTGTGGCTTATGATATTTTATTCGGCTGCCCCGGCTGGCTGCAGGGTGTAATACAGGCCGATGCTTTTTTTAAAGCAGGCATTGCCAAAAAATGTTTGGTAATAGGCACCGAAACCCTGAGCCGTGTACTCGATATGTACGATCGTGACAGCATGATCTTCAGCGATGGTGCCGGGGCCTGTGTACTGGAAGCAAAAGAAACTGGCGACAATGGTAGCGGCATTTTAGCTACGGCTGTTCAATCGCACTGCATTGCAGAGAACCAGTACATCTATATGGGTACATCAAATCTCCCCGAAGCTGATTCCAAAATACGTTATATAAAAATGAAAGGCCGCAAGGTGTATGAGTATGCCTTGAAGTATGTTCCCGAAGCCATGAAAAGCTGCCTTGATAAAAGCAATGTTCATATTGATGAACTTAAAAAAATATTTATACACCAGGCCAATGAAAAAATGGACGAAGCAATAGTAAAGGCACTTTATAAATTATACGGCATAGACAATATTCCGCAAAACATTATGCCGATGAACATTCACAAACTGGGCAACAGTTCTGTGGCTACTATACCCACTTTATTCGATATGGTGCAGAAAGGCGAATTACCCGAACATCGTTTAGAAAAAGGCGATATTGTGTTGTTTGCCTCTGTTGGTGCGGGTATGAATATTAATGCCGTTTGTTACAGGATGTAGAAGAAATTGAACACTGATGACACGGACTTAACGGATGATTACTGATTTTTTTCTGATACTCATATACTGAAAATAAAAAGCGCAAAGGCTTTGCCTTTGCGCTTTTTATTTTTTTAGCTATGAAGTTTGATTTGTAACCATTCATTTGCCGAAGCATGATCCAAACGTACAAGAGTGCGACGCAACGGAAGCTTCATGCATGTTCCAATGCCCGGTCAATAAATCTCTATACACCCAAACTCCAGCCATCCCTGTAGGTACGTTTTACAAACTGGTTGGCCTCGTCGAAATTCGTGATCTTCATGTTTGGACCATCCCAAAGCAACTTAATAAAACGGCCGGGATAACTGTCTTCACCTTTGGCATCTTTCTTCTGAATATCGTAACTGCGTATAGCGAGGTTGCCCATTAAAACACTCTCTGTTAACGGACCGGCAATATCGAAATGAGAACTCAGGTTCTTTGCTTTTTCGCTGCCATAACCGGCCATTGCTGCTTCAACCCATGCACTGTAATGGCCTTCATCGCCACCCGGAACACGTTTAATGGTTTGAGGCACTTTAGTTATTTTGGTTTTTGAAGTGGGCAACAATTGCGGGTTTACACCATAGGTGCCGCACATCATGTTTCCTTTGCTGCCGAGGAAGATAGCACCGTTGCCGCCATCGCCCATTATTTCGTTAGCACCAAGCTCATTGGGACGTTCGGGCTGTATGCCGCCATCCATCCAGTGAAGCTTTAATTTTTTGCCGTTTGGCCTTTCAAAAGTTAAAATAATATGCGAAGCTATAGGGCCGCTTTCGGGATAGTATGCTTTGTTCCAGTTCTCAATATATTTTGTAGCAACGCTGCACTCTGCAGAAACAGGATAACCCAATTTCAACACGGCAAAAGCGGGAGCCATTATATGACAGGCCATATCGCCAAGGGCACCTGTTCCGTAATCCCACCAGCCACGCCAGTTAAACGGAAGTATGCCTTCGAAATAATCTTTTTTAGGTGCAGTGCCCAGCCACAGATTAAAGTCTAATTCCGGTGGAATGGGCGAAGCTGTTGTTGGCCTTGCAACACCCTGCGGCCAAATGGGTCTGTCGGTATAGCAATAAATGGTATGCACATCGCCAATCAATCCAGCCTTGTACCAATCTACCAATTGGCGCACACCATCGCCGCTGCTGCCCTGGTTGCCCATTTGCGTTACTACCTTATAGCGGTGTGCTGCTTCGGTAAGCATGCGGGCTTCGTAAATATCGTGGGTTAATGGTTTTTGTACATAAACATGTTTGTTCAGCTGCATGGCCGCCATGGCTGCTACGGCATGTGTATGATCGGGTGTGGAAACAGAAACGGCATCAATTGATTTGCCTTCTTTGCTCAGCATTTCACGAAAATCTTTGTAATATTTTGCATTGGGAAACTGCTTACGGGTATCAACTGACTGCCTGTCATCTACATCGCATAAATAACCAATCTCAGCTTTGCCGCTTTTGTAAAAATGGCTTATATCATCTGCACCTTTTCCGCCGGCACCAATGGCTGCAATAACTAATTTATCGCTTGGTGCAACAAATCCGCGGCCCAGCACATTTCTTGGCACAATATAAAAGCCTGCTGCAACTGCGGCTGCATTGCGGATGAACGTTCTGCGTGATTTGTTTTTTGACTGACTTTTTTCGTTGTTGTTCATGGAATTAAAAAATCGTTAGGTTAAAAATATTAAGTGTGTAATTGACGCAATGAATTTAGGATAAAGCAGAGTAGCGAAAAAATAAAATGTATGTGCGGAAATTTTTATGGGCCGGGCTTGAGTATTTTATAGCATCGGCTGTTGCGTCGCACTCGTATGCGGTTGGATTATGAATGAGCTTTTACCGAAGCGGAGATATGAGCGCAGGTATTGCACCTATTCATTTTGGTGGTTTTTTAGTCAACCTTTTTCAGGACGAGACATGTCCAACATCGAATTGTCCACATGGATAAAAGTATCTGTCAAAAAAGTCTTGCCAATTGTTAAGAGCGTCGGCTATTGCTTAATTTTATTTCTATCTATTTTTAAAAACATCCAAGCTGTTAGAATGTATGAAATCACTCCCAAAGAATATCTGCCATAGTTTCTAAGCCAATAGTCCTCCATTAGTGAAAGAGAATATCTTTTGTCTAATTCAAATTGAATTTTTGGTGCAAAGTAGGTCGCTGTAACAAAAAGGATTATTAAGCTTAGAACAAACCGTATAACTGGTAAATAAAGCGGAATGCTTTTGGGTCGCAACCAAAATAATGGAATCATTAAAAACATAGGCAAAGCACCAGGCAACAAATATGTAACCGCAAATCCAGCAAATCCCATTGTCCCAGAATGACGAAAAGCCATCCAATCTTTTTCGCCTACGCTCAACCAGATTGGGGATTCCGTCGTGTCAAACATTGCAAATCCAAAGGTATAGAATGTTAGAAAGAAAATAACAATGAACAACCATCTACGAACAGGTTGGGTTTCTTTAAAATAAATATTGAGTAAACCAATCAAAATAATACATTGAATAATTGTAGGAATGATTTGAAAACTCATACTTGACGTCACTAATTTCTGATGAGTTTCCGCATTAAAACCAAGCGACTGCATATCAAGATATATTGGAAAAACAACGAAAAGAGAAGTTATAACTGAAATTATTGCCAGTCCTATTGAAGCCCAAATTGTCCAACGAGGAAAGTCCGTTTGGTTGAAACGCAATAAAGAGAATGCTGATAAAAGCATTAAAATAGCAGGAGGTATAAATCCAATTTCACGGATACGAACAGTTAAATTCATAAAACTCTGAAAATGTTCGTGTACATTCTGAAAAGTTGGATAGTCTACAACGTAGGTTAATATGATTGCTCCGAAATAATAAAGCGTCAAAATTGAGTAAATGAGGAAAGACCATTTTGATTGTTTTGAATTGTCTTGTGATGTCATAGTTGTAATGTTTGTCAAGCTATATGAATATTAGGGTGTGTCCAATGCGGTTGCCACCAACTCAAAAATAGACGAACTAAATCCGCATGCCAAAAAAACCCTCAGCCGTGGTGTCCCACGCACCAGCTCCGCTTTCATCTATTATGCGGTAAAAGCCCAATTCATAATCCAACCGTACAAGAGTGCGACGCAACGAAAGCTAAATAGCAGTGTGGTATTATGGCTAAAAAATAGCTGTTATCTTATTAACGTAACGAGGCCTTTTTGTGTGAGATTTTTTTTGCCGTCTACCGTTTGCATTACAAGGTAATACACATAAGTACCGGTTGGTGCGGGGAATTCTTTTGTGTTACCATTCCACCCAATGTTGATGTTGTTTGTAGAAAAAATAACCTGCCCCCAGCGGTTGAAAACCTGGAAACTGATGAGCTTGTTGGTTACCTGTTTTGGTATGCGGAACACATCGTTTAGGCCATCGCTGTTGGGTGTAAATGCATTGGGCATTAGTATGCTGAATTCGCATTTCTGGTACACCTGTATGGTATCTTTTTTTGTGCCGCATGCATTGGTTACACTTACGGTATATATGCCGGGCTGCTTTACGGTGAAAGCGGGATCGGCGGTGAGTTTACCGTTCCAGTTGTAAGCAGAATAGCCAGGTTCTGTTTTAAGGATAAGTGAATCTTTACCATCGAGGCAACCATCCGGGCCAAGGCCCACTATGGGGCTTGTTGAAAAATTTACGTTGTAAAAAACAATACTGTCGCAGCCTTTGGCTGTTTTGTAATTGATGTTGTAAAGGCCGGTATTTATAACCACATCGTTATTGAGCAGCGTGTAAGAAACGGCATTGCAGAGATCGATTGTTGTGGCAGTATCTGTAACATCTGTGCAGCATGTTTTGCGGCAAACAACTTCGCCGCTTATTTTATAATCGGAAACGCCGAGGGCAATAACATCGTACCATCTTGAGGGGTTAAGCTGGTCGGCCTGTATGGCAGAATCGAGCGGTATAAATGAGCCGGTAACATTACCGGTAACAATATTTAAAGGGCTTTGCACGCAGGTGGCATTGCCGTTAATATCGGTCTTTACAAGGCGTAAATCTGTACTGCCGCCATTATGTGTAAAAGAAAAAAAGTAATACCCAAAATCTGTTGCCAGTACAGCTTTTGTTTCCTGGCTGCGGCCAACTGCTGCATAGGCATTTTGCCACACAACCTGGCCTGCGGCGTTAATGCGCATGAGGTAAGGCGCATCGGAATTATCCATTAATACCACGCGGTCCCCATTGGTGCCTGCATCTGCTGCATAAGGTGAATAGATGGGCGGTTTTGCATTTTGGTAAGAGGTTATGTTTTTTAAAGTACCATTAAAGTCTGTAACCACATTGATGACTTTAGTGGTTTTGCGAAAATAGATGTAGGCGGTATCTGCATAAGAGGAAATAAAACTAAGGTCGCCATTGGGCAGTTCTGAGACATTTGCTACCTCGCCAAAAGATTTTTCTACCCCCGAAAGACCATAGGCATAGATGTAAGTTTTGTTCCATAAGCGCTGGCCATATTTACTGTTGAAACATGCGGCATTATAACCATCTTTAGCAGATGAATAAGGATTGTCTATATCGCGTAAACCTATTTGCTGCACCAGCAATAAGTTGCCATTGCTGAGCTGTTTTATTTTCGCCGCGCCATACCCTACATAATATTTTGCTGAACTAAAAGAGGTGGTCCATTTAATAAGCCCGTCTTTGTCTATACGTACCAAAACATTGGTGCTATTATCGGAAGCATAAGCAAGCGAAAAAGCATAATCGCCATCGCTGAGCTGAATGATATCGTCTATCTGGCTGCTGAGGTTGCTGATAAAAACTTTGCCAAACAACTTTTGCCAGATGATGGTTCCGTATTTATCTACTTTCATCAGAAAGCCATACTGGGTAAGGGGCGTAGGTATGGGGAAAGTGGTAGTATCTACCGTTCCAACATTACCTGAAACTAAAAAATTATCCGCATCAACAGGAATTGCTTTGTGAAACTGGATCCAGTTATAGTCTCCCGAGGAGTAATGCCGGCTGAATAAAACCGTACCCTGCGGAGATAATTTGGTGAGCCATCCATCTACCAAAATTGAGTGAAACCGGTTTACCGTTCCTGCAAATACAATTTCGTTTTGTGGTGTAATTACCGGTGTGCCGAAATACTGAACTGTGTTTGTGGTATAGTTTACCTGGAAGTAATCATCTATGCAGGTTTGCGCATTTGACTGCAAAAAACTTGTGCAGCAAAGCAGGCATAGCAGGCATGTTATTGAAAGGCTTTTGCAACACATAAACTATATTTCTATCTACCCTGCTAAAACTAAGCTTTTTTGCAACAGCAGTAATTAAGCTTTGCCTAAAAGATCGGGTAATAAAGCTGGGTAACCCATTTTGTAGTATCTGGTTCTGCAAGCCTGTCTGTTATCAAAGATTCGTACCAGATAGCAGGCGATAAAAGCTTGTAATCATTTACATAAGCCTCAAAATTAGCAATAGCGGTTTTTGCGGTAATTGGCCCTCCCCTTATTTCATTAGTCACCAGTATTTTACCCGGCGGCATGCGTTTAATATAAATATTACCGCTCACTTTGGGTGCAGTGTTTATTGGTAAAGCTACCATTGCTTCATAATAATCGCTGTCATCATCTTTTGTTACATGCAGCATTGGGTAATGCGTTTCTTTAACTCCATTCTTGACAATAAAGTCCTGCAAGGTTTTTATCAGGCCATAAATTTCCTCATCAGTTGGGTAACTGATAAAAACTTTTTTTGCAGCCACAAGCAGTGTGTCTGTAACTTTTTTCAGCTCAATGCTTAAGTTATATACATTCTCCGTTTTGCCTGCAAATGATTGCAATGTATCCAGCAGGTCATCCATATTGTTTTTAATATCCCCGGCCTGCATGTATTGCTGCAAACGTTTTATTGGGTTTAAACCCGTAGAAAGTGTACACTGCCATTGTATTTCGCAGGAGTCAAGTGTCAACGGCATAATGTTGATAATGCTTCCCGTTTTAAAATCATCTTTTTCAATCTGCACACCTGTTGCCTGAAATAATCCCCGGGTTATTTTATAGATATAATCATTATACACCAATCCGCTGTCTATACCTGCAGTTGCATTTTGCTTACCGTTACCTGTTTGCGGCCACCATTTTGTCCAATTGTTTTTCTCAGAAAAAAAACGTTCTACACCCCTTTGCGGACAATTTATTTTTACCGCATCTGATACATAAAGTGTACCCGGAATAAAAATGTAAATGGCAGCAACGCATAAAACAAGCACACCAACAATTAAGGCCAACCATTTTTTCATACTGAATAAAATTATAGGGCGTGCAAAATAGTGAATACTATTTCAAATAGATTGAATAGCATTTTTTTATAAAAGTATTTGCAAATGAGATGGGCATACTGTTTAACCGGATAGAATTTTTTTAAGAAATATATGGGCCGGGCTTATATCATTCTTCAGCTTTACTTGCGTCGCACTCTTGTACGGTTGGATTATGAATGAGCTTTACCGAAGCGGGGGTTAAGCGCAGGTATTGCTGGAGACACGCATCACGGCGGGGGAGTTCTATTGAGCTTTACCTAAGCGTAGGTTGAAGGTGACAACACCGTCAACGGCGAAAAAGTTCAGAATATATTCGTCGCCCCGCCATATTGCCAAACCGCCTGTTAGCTGCAATTATCTCAATTTTACTCCATTAGGAATTTTAAATTCGTCTTCTTTGATAACGTAGTTTTCATCAATCGATGTAGCATATTCATATACTTTTTGTGGTATAATTTCTTTCTTTAAGGCAAGTCCTTTCCAATACCAAATCTTGACGCCATTAAAATCTATTATGTCGCAAGGTCGCCCTAACAAAGTGTCTTCTCCAATTTTCTTTTTTTGGCTGTTTACGAAAGCTAATATGTCAACGTCGAATGTGTCCTTGCCTGTTTGTATTATCGGCTCTTCAGGATGCGAACTTCCAACAAGCGTAAGCGCAAAGCGACCGCTACCTACCATCGAGTCCAAGTCCAAAAAAAATACAGAGTCTTGTCTTCTTATGTGTAGAACGTGCATAACGGGTCTCGGCTTTTTCCAACCTAATTTTTTTAAAGCTTTAGTGTCTATCGAATATATTTCGCCAATTTCTTTTTCAATTTTGCCAGAGTCCTTAAATATTAATGTCTTAGTTCCTTTTTGAAAGCTATTGAAGAACACGAAATCAATTTTACATGATTTTATTTGATACGGACTTTGCGCTAAGCTATCAAAAGTCAGAGTGATTAAGAAAGCAATGAAAAGTATAGTTTTTTGCATGGTCAGAATTGCAGCTAACGCCAGCATTGGCGTTATTATACGCAATGTAATATTTTTTCTGTTATTGAAAACCAAGCTTTTAATCATTATACATTTTGGATTGTCGTTAGGACAATCCACCCTACCATTCTATATTTTAATTCCTCACTAAATCATCAAGCAGACTCACAATATTTACAAGTTTTTGTTTGCTTATATGCAAATATCTTTCTGTTGTTTTAATATCAAAATGGCCAAGCAGTTCTTCGCCAATATTGGTCACCTGACCAACATTGAAATCATTACTGCATTTGTTATTGCCAGATATGTAAAATTGAAGCATAGATTGAAGCCAATCTTTGTTGCTCAGGCGACTAACGAAGGCTACAGCAGTGCATCCGCTTCGGGAAAAGCTCAATATATAATCTGAAAGTACAAGAGTGCGTTTCCGTCATGCTGAATTTATTTCAGCATCTCCTGGTAAATTCTTCCTGACACTTCAGGAGACCCTGAAACAATTTCAGGGTGACGGCTCCAACTATTCGCTTCAATCTACGCTTCGGGAAAAGCTCCATATATAATCCGAAAGTACAAGAGTGCGACGCAAGAAAAGCTAAATACCTATTCTGCATTCTGGCCCAAAAAAGAATTAAAGCGGTTCAACCTTTTGCTGCTGTTTTGCGAACAAAAAGAAACCTGCATACATGGCAAGTACCGCTAATGCAATAAATAAAATAAAAAAATAAGCTGAGTTGGTAAAGGCCGTGTGCATATAAGGCGATGCGTACAAAGGCAAGCCTGCAAGTGCAATCACTGTGCCCAAACTCATCGCCGATGCGGTGGCAGGATAAGCGGGAATACTCCTGTACATAAGCTGTAAAGTAATAGGAACGGAACTTTGTAAACAGGCCGTACCAAAAGCCAAAGCCATCATATTATCGCGGCCAAACTGGAGCAATATAAACGCCAGTGTGAGTGAGATATACACCCAGCGTTTCCACCCAATTTTGTCGGCTAAAAAACCACCAACAATCTTACCGGCAAATGCACTTAAACCAAGGATGAGCAATCCATATTCGTGCTGCTCTACAAAACTGTTGAGCAGGTCGAATAAGAAAGAACGCAGGCTCATTACGAGTAACAAAACGATCATGAGCATGTCGTGCATATCCATCGCAGATTCTTTTGTTTTTGACTGCAGGCGGTACGCAGGAAAACCTTTACGGATGATTAATATAAAAAGTATCGCTGCTATAAAAAAGGGGAGCAATATCCAGTTGGCACTGATAGCGCCACAAAAGCCACCAAGCGTTAAACCTGCCACACCGGGAGCAGTAAAAATACCAAGCGGCGTCATTTTTTCTTCATTCACCATGAGGCAAACAGAGCCACCTGCGACATGTATTCCTGCTGATGCTATACCAGCAATAATGATAGCAGCAAAAGGATTGATAAACGAGGCTAAACAGGCAAGTAATAGAAGAACCATAGAGATGGTTCCCGCGCTTTTTAGGTTTCGGTTCCTGTCGAGCCAAAGGCCAAAAGGCAGCTGTCCGCCGAACGCAAGAATTGAATAAATAATTATTGCAAAAAGGCCCTGTTCATGGTTAACAGCAAATGCATAATGCGCCAGCAGGTAACCGGCCACCCAATCGTTTATACCATGCAGTATTCCCCAGTAAAGCGGTGTTGAAATATTTTGTTTCATGCTGTAATGGATTATTAAAACAAACTGATACCAGAAATATAAACCCCGATGAGTAAACTTAGTGCATTGGCTGTAAATGATACCAGCAAAGCCTTTGACCAGTTACCGCCGAAAAATATTTTGAAACCAAATGCTTCTGTTATAAACACGCCGCCCTCTAAAACGAGTAAAGGAATATGTGTATTGTAATAGAGCAGTGTTAACAATGGCCAGGTAAAAAAATTTAAGAGGATATTAATTAATAAAACTGTTTTCCATTGTTTATGGTAACATAAAATTACAACGGGCAGCTCAAGCAAAATAGTAAAGAGCAGGTATTGGAACATCTGCATCAGAGTATGGGATCAATATTATTTTTGCCCGGCTTTTTTTTGCGCCATATAAAAAATACAATGAGGCCAAGCAGCGCCACAAGGCTTACACCAATAAGGATTTCATTTGTTTTCCAAAAGTTTTTTACTTCTTTGGTAATGCCTTTTTCATCGGTTTTATTTTGCCCCTGCAGTGCCGTGCTTTTAAGACCGTATTGCAGCTTATTGTTTTGAACACCTGTGAAAGTTATTTCATAATCTGACTGCTCAAATTCACTCAGAAAGAATGTGTCTGTAAACTGGCTTTTGCCGTGCTCTGCGTAAACGAGAATGTTATGCGGCACACCACGGCTTGCATAAATATTATAAAGCGTATCGTGGGTTAAAATATAATCGCTTTTGTAATCGAGCACATGCAATGTATAATTGCCCAAAGATGATATATTGATAAACTTGGCTGTAACATCCTGCCGGGGTACATTGCCTGGCATATCTGCAAATACTGCTTTAGAAATAATGAGGAGGCATATAAAAAGCAATCCTTTTTCTTTCATGATGTATGTGATTTTATATAACCGGCAACCATACTTTTTGTATTTTGAATTGCGACATTAAGATATATAGAATTTTTAAAGTAAGCATAAGAAATATTATTTTAGCTGTATTTGAGGTATTGTAACAATCGTTTGTAACCTGCAATGGATATGCTGCGTAATGTTCCGAAAGTACAAGAGTGCGACGCAAGGATGCTCAATTCATATTCTGTTGCCCGGCTAATAATTGCTGTTGCTTTTCAGGCTGCTATTTTTTTAGAAACGCATTGATCCGCTGCTCGGCATTGTGGCGTACACTCAGGTAATAGAAGTTAAAATCTGCAATATGGTAGTTGGTGCTTTTAAGAAATATGCTTCCAAAAAAATGTGGCTTTACCGTCCACAATACGCCATTATGAACCTCTGCATTTGCAACGCAGCGCACAAGCTTATTGAAATTAAGCAGCACGGCACCCTGGTTTTCTTTGCGTGATATTTCGGGTTTTTCAGCAGACCATGTTAATGGATTGGTTACAATAGCTGTAAACTTTTCTTTCTGTACAAAACTATCTGTATAGCCCTCTTTAAATGTGCGCCAACTGCACACACAACCGGTTTGATTGGGTGTTGTGCATGCCGGTATCTTTGAAAAATATGCGGGTTCAATGGGCATGCCGATGAGGTATGCGGCTATTAATTTATTTTGCAAAGGCTTGTCTTCTATAAATTCTTTTATTAAACGTTTTGCATGCGTGGAGCCCTGGCTGTGCGATGCTATGATGAATGGCCTCCCATTGTTGTAATGCTCCATGTAATATTCGAATGCATTTTTTACATCCTGGTAAGCAAGTTCAAAAGCGGCTAATGCAGCAGCAGTATCTGTTGGGAAATAGGCATAGTAATTTGCCTGCCTGTACCTGGGCGCAAACACGCGGCCGGCTTCATTAAAAATACTGGCCTGGTATAAAATGCTGCTGTTGTCGGTTTTTAAATTTAATGCGGCATCATCAACAGGGGCATTATAGCCAAAGGGCATTGCTTTGTCTAAGTAGCTTGTGGGGTGAATAAAAAAAATATCAACTGTAGAATCGGGGTGATAGTTTTTTCGCAGTGGTTTAGGCACGCTATCCGATGGATCGTGTTTCCATGGATGTGCAGCCCAGTTATTCAGATCACTGTAATCAGGACTGGTTAATGGTTTTGATGGAGTTTCAACAAGGCTTTTAGAAACATGGCTTGAAGCACAGGAAATAAAAAAAACCGCTTCAAGCAGAAATAAAATAAACCGGTGCATTTTTTGTTTTATTAATTAAGCCGAATGTAATAATAAATACTTAGCAAGCATTTCAAAATAAAAATGCTTTAGGGTTTTGTGCTGCTTTTA
>JANXWM010000570.1 GCA_025351145.1 Chitinophagaceae bacterium | reverse complement strand
ATACAGAATGGTTCCATAAAACTCGACGGAATAAATATCGAAGAGTACAAATTGGACAGGTTAAGAAGCAGTATTGGTGTGGTTTTACAGGATGTGTTCCTGTTCTCCGGTTCTGTAATGGATAATATTACACTCCGAAATTCCGAAATATCCAAGCAGCAGGTAATGGAAGCTGCGAAAATGATCGGCGTTCACGATTTTATTATGCAGTTGCCCGGCGGTTACAGTTACAATGTGATGGAAAGAGGAACAACCCTTAGCCTTGGCCAACGGCAGCTGATTTCCTTTATAAGGGCACTGTTGTATAATCCATCCGTATTAATTCTTGATGAAGCTACTTCGTCCATTGATACAGAAAGTGAGATGCTGATACAAAAAGCAATTGATGCATTGATTACCGGCAGAACCTCCATCGTTATTGCACACCGCCTTTCCACTATCCGCAAAGCAAGTAAGATAATTGTATTGGATAAGGGCGAAATAAAAGAAGTGGGAACACATGAAGAATTGCTGGCATTTGGTGGATTTTACAGCAAACTGCACAGTATGCAGTTTGAGAAACAAAAAATTGTTTCGGCATAATCCTGTTGTTTTTTATTCCTCAGTAACTTTTTTTTAAATTCCAAATTACCAATTCCATTTTTCACTTTTCAACCCCTATCTTTGCGCCAAATTTGGAAACAGGTATGGCCTTTAAAAGCGTAAAATTCTTACTGGTAGCGGCTCTTGGCTTTTCAAGCTTACTCTATTCCGGTAAAACGATTGCACAGGAAAATCATAAAGAAGCTACCCCATCGGAGGCAAATCATGGCGAAGAGAAGAAGGAAGGCTTTGATGCTCAGGAAGTTATTTTTGGACACGTACTCAATGCGCATGAATTCCATTTCCTTGATTTGCCAAGTGGCCCGGTAACAATTCCACTGCCCGTAATATTATATTCCCCGGAACGTGGCTTTACTTCTTTCATGTCTTCAAAATTTGAACATGGTCAAGCTGTATATGAAGGCTACAAACTGGTTGATGGAGATGTGAAAGCAGTAGATGTAAGTGGTAATATAGATGAAGCAGTAACAATTTACGACCTATCATTAACCCGTAATGTGGTACAAATGATTCTTGCACTGATAGTTCTTGTTTGGATTATGCTTACCATCGCTAAAAAATATAAAGGCGGACAGGGCGTTACCTCTGCCCCAAAAGGAATGCAGAATATGATAGAACCCGTATTTACTTTTATACGCGATGAAGTAGCTAAGCCAAACCTTGGCCACAAATACGAAAAATACTTCCCTTATCTTTTAACAGTATTTTTCTTTATCCTTATTAATAATATTTTAGGATTAGTGCCCGGAACTGCAAATGTAACCGGAAATATCGCTTTTACTGTCGTACTCGGCGTAATCTCTTTCATTGTTATTACAGTTAGCGGCAACAAACATTATTGGGGCCACATTGTAAATCCACCGGTTCCATTTGGTATTAAATTTATAATGGTGCCTGTAGAAATACTTGGCATATTTACAAAGCCAATTGCTTTAATTGTACGTCTTTTCGCCAACATGCTGGCGGGCCACATCATTATCATCTGTTTGATTTCCCTCATATTCATCTTTGGAAATATCAGTACAGGTATAGGCTGGGGCTTCTCTCCCATTTCTATTGGGTTTGCCACATTCATATATTTAATAGAAGTACTGGTTGCATTTATCCAGGCTTTCATCTTTACAAATCTTACAGCAGTATTTATTGGCCAGGCCATAGAAGAAACCCATCACGCAGATGATCATCATCATGAAGTGGCAGGCGGGGAAAAAGTAACAACTGCTCATTATGACGATGCCATAATACTATAGTCTTTTTTTAAATCAATATAAAAGAACAATCATGGAATTATTAACCGTATTATTAGATGGAACAGCAAATGCCGGTGGTGCAATCGGTGCAGGTCTCGCTGCAATTGGTGCTGGTATTGGTATCGGCCAGATCGGTAAAGGCGCAGTAGAAGCAATTGCCCGCCAGCCGGAAGCTGTTAACGACATCCGTGCAAATATGATCCTTACTGCGGCTTTCGTAGAGGGTGTTGCACTGTTTGCCGTTATCGCAGGCATCCTTGCGATGTTCATCAAGTAAACAAAAGTTTTACTGCATCCAAAGCACAGGGCGGAGGATGCAGTAATTTTAAAAGCCTCAGGCCTAAAGGGAGCAAAGGCAGAAGTTCTTTTAAGTAGATTTTTTTGGAGCCGGGCAATTGATTATGCATTAAGCATCGTTGCGTCGCACTCTTTTACTTTAGCAATCATTGCATCAATTTAAATACACAGCTTCTTTTATTCTCCGCCAACTGGCGGAGTTGGGGGCTCCGGAGGGTTTTATTTATGAAATTACTTACACCAGAATTTGGTTTGTTGATATGGACGCTTGTTGCGTTCTTATTAGTATTTTGGATATTAGCAAAATTTGCTTTCCCCGCTATTGTAAAAGGGTTAAAAGAACGCGAAGAAAGTATTTCCGATGCATTGGCTACTGCCGATAGGGTAAAAGCCGAAATGGCGCAATTGAAAAATGAGAATGAAGCGCTTATGGCTAAAGCCCGTGAAGAAAGAGCCATCATGATTAAAGATGCAAAAGAAGCATCTGATAAAATGATTAGCGAAGCCAAAGACAAAGCAAAAAGTGAATACGACCGCATAGTTGCCGAAGCACAACAAGCCATTACGCAACAAAAAAATGCAGCTTTAACCGATGTAAAAAACCAGGTAGGTAACCTTGTTATTGAAGTAGCAGAGAAAGTGTTAAGAAAAGAATTAGCTAATAAAGCAGAACAGGAAAATTACATTATGCAATTAGCAGACGCTGTAAAACTGAATTAATTTGATGATTTGGTAATTTGATAATTCGTAAATAGTGCGGTTAATTATCAAATTATCAAATCAACCAATTATCAAATTGAAATTATGCCCAATCCACGTTTAGCCACACGGTACGCAAAAAGCCTGATTGATCTTGCCACAGAAAGAGGTTCATTGGAACTGGTGTATAAGGATATGCAATACTTACAGGCCGTATGTAAAGGCAGCCCCGAATTCGTAAATCTTCTGCGCAGCCCCATTATAAAGAATGATAAAAAGGACGCCATTATTACCGCTGTTACAAAAGGTAAAGTGGGCGAACTTACCGCTGCTTTTAACAAGCTGATGGTTACAAAGGGACGTGAAAAAGATATGCCCGAAATTGTAAATGCATTTATAGATCAGTACAACGCAATTAATGGAATTCACAAGGTAAAACTTACCACTGCTGTTCCTGTAAGTGAAGAATTAAAAAAGGCAATTATTGCCAAAGCTACTGCTGAAGCGGGTTTAGAACATGTTGAATTGGAAACAAAAGTTAATGAAAACCTGATTGGCGGATTTGTACTTGAGTTTAATAACAACCTTGTTGATGCAAGTGTGCAGAGAGATTTAAAAGACATTAAGAAACAATTCAGCCAGAATATTTTTGTGCAGCAACTAAGATAAGAAGCCCTTAATATTTAGGGAGTTTGAAAAAAGTTAGCGAGTTTGATATGTGCTGAATAATGGTATAACCGTACAAGAGTGCGATGCAAGAAAACTTTAATAGTAGTAATACAGCTTGGCTCATAAAATATAAAACAGTAATTGATAAACTTCCTCACCCCTTCAGGGGACGGGGGCAAATTGTACAAATATGGTAGATATTAAGCCAGATGAAATTTCAGCGATACTGAGGCAACAGTTGAGCAACTTCAACGCTGCTGCAGATCTGGAAGAAGTGGGTACCGTACTCCAGGTGGGTGATGGTATTGCCCGTGTTTATGGATTAAATAATGTTCGTTCCGGTGAACTGGTGGAGTTCGAGAACGGCGTTAAAGCGATTGCACTAAACCTGGAAGAAGATAATGTGGGTGTGGTTTTGATGGGCGAAAGCAAAGAAACCAAAGAAGGCGATAAAGTGCGCCGCACTGGTAAAATTGCTTCCATTAAAGTGGGTGAAGGTGTGGTTGGTCGTGTTATCAATACACTCGGCGATCCTATCGATGGTAAAGGCCCCATTACCGGCGAATTGTACGAAATGCCTTTGGAGCGTAAAGCTCCCGGTGTAATTTATCGTGAGCCCGTTAAAGAACCATTGCAAACAGGTATCAAAGCGATTGATGCGATGATCCCGATTGGCCGGGGCCAGCGTGAGCTGGTAATTGGTGACAGACAAACTGGTAAAACAGCGATCTGTATTGACACCATCATTAATCAGAAAGAATTTTATGCAGCGGGTAAGCCCGTTTACTGTATATATGTTGCCATCGGGCAGAAAGCTTCTACCGTTGCGGGTGTAATGAAAACACTGAACGATTATGGTGCAATGGCTTATACAACCATTGTGGCAGCATCGGCAAGCGATCCTGCACCACAACAGTTCTATGCTCCTTTTGCAGGTGCTGCAATTGGTGAATTTTTCCGTGACACCGGAAGGCCCGCTTTGATCATTTATGATGATCTTTCCAAGCAAGCAGTGGCGTATCGCGAAGTATCTTTATTGCTTCGTCGTCCTCCAGGCCGTGAGGCTTATCCGGGTGACGTATTCTATTTGCATAGCCGTTTGTTGGAGCGTGCTGCCAAGGTTATTGCTAATGATGACGTGGCAAAGAACATGAATGATCTGCCTGAATCAATCCGTCACCTGGCAAAAGGTGGTGGTAGCTTAACAGCTTTGCCTATCATTGAAACGCAGGCAGGTGACGTATCTGCATACATTCCTACAAACGTTATCTCAATTACTGACGGACAGATATTCCTTGAGGGTAACCTGTTCAACTCTGGTATTCGCCCGGCTATTAACGTGGGTATTTCTGTAAGCCGCGTAGGTGGTAATGCACAGATTAAATCCATGAAAAAAGTGGCTGGTACATTAAAGCTTGACCAGGCACAATACCGTGAGCTGGAAGCGTTCTCAAAATTTGGTGGCGACCTTGATGCTGCTACAAAATATGTTATTGATAAAGGTGCCCGTAACGTGGAAATACTAAAGCAATTACAGTATAGTCCCGTAGCTGTTGAAAAACAGGTAGCGATCATTTATCTTGGAACACAGGGTTTGCTGAAAGAAGTTGCCGTTAAAAACGTAAAAGCATTTGAAGAGCATTTCTTATTAGAAATGGAAAATAAAATGCCTGATGTTTTAGCAGAATTTAAGAAAGGTAATTTGCCCGAAGCTGGTGTTGCCAAAATGGTAGAAATGGCAAAAGGGTTAATGAGCCAGTACAAGTAATAAGTTGTAAGTAGTAAGTTATAAGTAAAAGGCCCCGGAATTTTTCAGGGCCTTTTTGTTTTATAGCTGTTAGTAATAATTATTGTGATACCAGCAGTAGTTTTTCATAGCGGCATCGTTGCGTCGCAATCCTTTCATCTGCAGAATAAGGATTGGACAAATACAGTAACG
>JANXWM010000541.1 GCA_025351145.1 Chitinophagaceae bacterium | reverse complement strand
GTATTCGTAGAATAAAATATAATTATTGAAATGGGGATCGTGCTGCAGCTTATCGTAGTTGCCATTCATAGGTCTTATACCCTGCTCATTACGCAAAAATAATTTCGACAAGCGTTGTGAAATTTCATCAGCTACCTGGTCGAGTGTTATAAAATTTCCGCTGCCTGTCGGGCACTCTACTTTAAAATCATCGCCATAATAATAATGAAAACGTTGCAGGCTTTCAACGATCAAATAATTCACCGGCATCCATATCGGGCCACGCCAGTTGCTGTTGCCGCCAAACAAGCCTGTGGTGCTTTCGCCGGGCGTATATTCAACAGAGAATTTATTGCCATTTACCCATACTTCAAAAGGATTTGCTTCGTGAAATTTTGATACTGCACGTATTCCATAATCGCTCAGGAATTCATCCTCATCGAGCATACGTTTCAGTATTTTTTTCATACGATGGCCACGCAATAAAGAGAGCAAATGTTTTTCGCCCACATTCTTTTCCTGCCAACGGCTTACAAGGCTTGCAAGCTCCGGCCTGTTTGTAAGGAACCACTCTAAACGCTTTGCAAATTCAGGCACTTCTTCCAGTAACGTATGGTCGAGTACTTCAACTGCAAACAACGGAATAAGGCCCACCATGCTGCGCACTTTTAATTTTTCGCTGCCATCATTTGGCAACTTTAATACATCGTAAAAAAACTGGTCTTCATCGTCCCAAAGACCGGTGTTTTGCATACCCATGTTTGCCATGGCACCTGCGATATATAAAAAATGTTCGAAGAATTTTGTGGCCATATCCTGGTACACAGGGTTGTAACGTGCAAGCTCTAAAGAAATACGCATAAGGTTAAGCGAGTACATCGCCATCCAGCTTGTACCATCCGACTGTTCAATAAAACCACCGGTTGGCAATGGTGCGCTGCGGTCGAACACACCAATATTATCAAGCCCTAAAAAGCCACCCTGGAAAATATTATTTCCTTCTGCATCTTTCCTGTTTACCCACCATGTAAAATTGAGCAAGAGTTTATGGTATACACTTTCAAGAAATGCGATATCGCCTTTATCTCCATTGTTTCTTTTATCAATACTATATACACGCCATGTGGCCCATGCATGCACCGGCGGGTTTACATCCCCAAACGCCCACTCATACGCAGGGAACTGTCCATTAGGGTGCATGTACCATTCTTTTGTAAGCAATGAAAGCTGGTGCTTTGCAAAATGCGCATCAACAATTGAAAGCGGGATGCAGTGGAAAGCCAGGTCCCATGCGGCATACCAGGGATACTCCCACTTATCGGGCATGGAAATTACATCGTTGTTATTCAAATGCATCCACTCGTGGTTGCGGCCTTTTTTGCGTTGCTCCGGTGGCGCAGGTTCGGCGGGATCACCTTTTAACCATTCCTGTACATCATAATAAAAAAACTGTTTGCTCCACAACATTCCTGCAAAAGCCTGGCGCTGTACCATCTTTTCATCATCGCTTTTTATTTCGCTTTGTAGATCATTATAAAAAGTATCTGCTTCTTCCATACGCTGTTTAAAAACAGTATCAAAATCATCGAATGCATTGATCACTTCTGCTCTCGATTCAAGCCTTAAACATATCGTTGCAGATTCACCTGCCTTAATAGTAAGATCATAATTCGCAGATACTTTAGTGCCCTGTGCATTCGGATTTATTGCGGCCTCATTTCCATGAACTAAATACTCATTAATGCCATCTTTGGTAAAATGATTTTTATTAGTAACCCCATATAATTTTTGCAGGTTAGTTTCATTATCGCAGAAAAGCAGTTCTGCTTTTTTATCAAAGTGCAATGTATATTCCCCGAGATGTTTATGACTGATGCTAATATTATCATCATTGGTACTCATCATCTGCGGCTTATAATCACCGTAGCCCCATTCCCATGTATTGCGGAACCATAATGTTGGTAATATGTTCAGCGAAGCTTCTTCATTGCCACGGTTATACACCGTGATCTTTATCAGTATATCATTCTCAGCGCCTTTTGCATATTCTGTAAAAACATCAAAGTATTTATCATCATTGAATATGCCTGTATCAATCAGCTCAAACTCAGGCTCTGTCTTGCTTCTGTTTCGGTTCTCTTCTATCAGCCACTGGTATGGATATTCATTTTGTGGATACTTGTAAAGCATCTTCATATACGAATGTGTGGGCGTAGAATCGAGATAATAATAAAGCTCTTTTACATCTTCACCATGATTGCCTTCATTCCCGCTAAGGCCAAAATATCTTTCTTTAATAATCGGATCTTTCTTGTTCCACAGCGCTACAGCAAAACAAAGAAACTGGTCATTGTCGCTGATGCCTGCAATACCTTCTTCGCCCCAGCGGTAAGCTTTGCTGCGTGCCATATCATGAGAAATAAATTCCCATGCAGTTCCGTTTGCACTGTAATCTTCACGCACGGTTCCCCACTGGCGGTCTGTAATGTATGGCCCCCATTTTTTGCAATGCGGTTCCTGCAATCTTGTTTGTTCAGCGTTCATTTTTTTTATTTTATGTAGCAAGCATTTGAATATAAATTAAGCATCGTTGTGTCACTCACTTGTACGGTTGGATCATGAATCGTCATTGCGAGGAGTTGCGAGTCTCGAAGCAAAGCAATCTCTTGTCGTGCAGGTAGCAGCTTTTATGTTATATCAGGAGATTGCTTCGGCGGCCTCGCAATGACGCACATTGTTATAATGTACAAGAGTGCGACGCAACGGAAGTTCAATCAATGGACTAAAGCACGGCCAATAATAATTCTTAAAATTATATAAGCACTTATATAGTTATGCCTCAAAAGTTCCCCTTTAGGGGCGGAGGGGCTTCTTCTATCCATTATCCTCAAACCCCGGATACAAAGTCATACCACCGTCAACAAAAAGTGTTGTTCCGTTTACATAATCAGCATCATCACTTGCGAGATACACAGCAGCTTTACCAATGTCCTCTACCTGGCCGATACGCTTCTCTGGAATGAGCCTGAGTAATTCCTGCAGGTGCGCCTGTGTATCCCACGCATCGTGATTGATGGGCGTTGCAATGGCGCCGGGTGCAATACTGTTGATGCGGATTTTCTTTGGCGCATATTCCTGTGCAATGGTTTTCATCATCAACATTACACCACCTTTACTTGCAGCATAATTTGCATGCCCTGCCCATGGAATAACTTCATGCACACTGCTCATGCAAATAATTTTTCCTGCTGCTTTACTCTTTGTTTCGTCAATACCTCTTCTTAAAAATTCTTTGATGGCTTCTCTTGCACAGAGAAATTGCCCCGTAAGATTTACAGCCAATACAAAGTTCCATTGCTCAAGTGTCATCTCCACAAATTTTGCATCGCGTTGAAGCCCTGCATTGTTTACGAGTATGTCAACCGTGCCGAATTGTGCAACAACATCTGCAAACATTTTTATCACTTCATCTTCTTTACTTACATCACACTGATAAGAAATTGCTTTACCGCCTGCGGAAATTATATCGGCTACAACGCTTTCTGCCATTGGCTTTGCACCGGCAACCGGGTAGTTAACAATAACCGTTGCACCGGCCTTTGCCATTTCTCTTGCGCAACCTGCACCAATACCGCTGCTTGCCCCGGTAATGATGGCGATTTGATTTTGTAATTTTTGATCCATTTTATTTTTTGGTTTTAATGCTTTTAGCTTTACCCGTGTTTAATGAAAACTTCTGACGTTGAATGCATGGTAAAGTTTGAATGCCGATACTTATTTTTTTGTAAAAGTATTCTAATCGATGCAGCGATTTGTCGGATGTTTTACAACAGCAGTAAATTTTTTTGCAGCTTCAAATAGTTATTTATTTTGGTCATCAACATTTCATTGGCCTGTTTATTAAACTGAAATTGGTCCTGTTATATTCAAAACGTAAGATTGCGAGGCTGGGTTCCATTTTCAAGTTCCGCCGATTGTGAAGGACAAGAAAGGTTTAATCTTTATTTTGTTCAGGCCAAAAAAGAAATTACCATTATTATTTTACTGCTGTCAATTAATTGACAAGCTTTAACGCGGGCCGGTTTTACCTTTAAATCATAAAATTTTGTTATCGTGAAAGGAAACGATTTTGGCTTCGTATTAAATGAAAACCAAAGAAATTATTATGAAAAAAGTTCTTCTATTATCAGCTTTCTTTTTTCCCACAGCAGCTTCTCTTTTCGCACAGGATGTCACGGCTTTGCGTAAAAAACAATTTAATCTGGAAGATGGGGTGGCAATACAGGGCTACGATCCGGTTGCATATTTTACACAAAACAAAGCGGTAAAAGGAAGCAAAGACCTTGCTGTTTCTTTCCAGGGTGCTGTGTATTATTTTTCTTCTGCTGATACAAAAGAAACGTTTAAAAAGAACCCCGCTAAATATGAGCCTGAATATGGCGGATGGTGCGCTTATGCCATGGGCGCCAAAGGAACAAAAGTTGAAATTGACCCCGAAACTTTTAAAATCATCGACGGTAAACTATTTTTGTTTTACAACAAATACCTCAACAACACTTTAAAAACCTGGAATAAAGACGAAGCCGGCCTTCATGCAAAAGCAGATGCTAACTGGCAAAAAACATTTCATTAATCTTTTATCATCATCAAATCAAAACCAACAATTATGACAATCAATTTTAAAACTTTAGGTATATGGCTGCTGCGCATATTGGCTGCGCTTATTATGCTGCAAACGCTTTACTTTAAATTTTCAGCAGACCCGCAGTCTGTAAAACTCTTTACTGAGCTGGGCATGGAACCATGGGGTCGCATAGGCACCGGTGTGATGGAATTGATTGCTTCCATTCTTATTCTTATTCCCCGTACAACCGCTGTGGGTGCGGTTTTGGGGCTTGGGCTTATGAGCGGCGCAATCTTTTTTCACCTTACAAAACTGGGAATTATTTTCGACGGAGATGCCATATTATTTATTTACGCAGTAATCGTTTTTGTATGCTGCGCCTTATTAGCTTTTATCTACAGAAAGGATTTGTTTAAACTGGTGGGTGCAAAGTTTTAAATACTTAAGATGAAGAAAATCATATTATCGGCATTATCACTAATAATAATTACAGCCGGTTCCGCTCAAAAAAAAGAGCTGCCATTGTTTAACCAGTTTGTTGATCTTGCGGGTACAGTTGGCAAAAACCAGGGATCTGTTGCAGGCTCTTATGTTTACAATTGGCGGGTGGGACAAAAAAGAAAATTTGAAATAGGAATTGGTACAAGAATTACCACATATTTTGGCACCAAGAAAGATTTTTTAACTGCGCCTGCAAAACTTGCACGCTCCATAACATTTCCTTTTGTAATTGTTTTTGCAGGGCAGCAGGAGAAAAATTTTGATACACTTACCGTGCAGCGGCCGTTAACCACATCGGTAAATTTTACTGCAAACCTCGGTTATCATTTAAGCCCACATTGGTATGCAGGGTTTAATATAGATGTAATCGGGTTTACATTTGGCAAAAACACCAATGCTGTTTTTACAAGTAACGGTATTATGGTTACCGAGCCGCTTGCCAAACCCTCACCGTTTAATTTACTGCTCACCGGCGATAACGATCTTGGTTCGCTTAACTCAGAATTTTTTCTAAAATACAGCATCAATCAGCGGTGGGCTGTAAGGGGTGTTTACCAGTTTTTATTTTCTGAATATAAAACCACTACGGTGCAACAAACTGCATCCAACGGAACAGTAAATGACCGCTTTCGCAACAAAGCAAATAATTTTGGGGTTGGTGTTTCGTACACAATAAAATAGTTCTTTAAAGCAAAGGGATTTTTTGAACCGGGCAACAAATCTTTGGGCATCGTATGTTGCGTCGCACACTTGTACAGCTTGCCCCGCTTGAGGCGGGGTCCGGAAATCTATTCGGCAATGCTTACCGTAAATAGTAATACTGGAAGATGCGCAGAGGATGCTGAGAATTGTTCTGAACGCACAAGAGTGCGACGCAAGAGCAGTTTAATAGATCATTTATTGCCCGGCCCAAAAGAAAAAATATTAATTTCAAAAACCAAATAGTAATCAATGAGAAAATTATTATTCATTCTTTCAGCAGCAATTGCATTCGTTACGGGCTGCAGCAAACAAAACGGAACGCCCACAACCGCTTTAAACGAAATGGTTGATACGGCTGCTGCAAAGCTTGAATATTCGGGGCCGTTAATGAACGGCAACGAAGGCACGGTGATGGGCAAAGTGAATATTTACCTGAAAGGCCAATCGTACCAGCTTGAATTAAAAGATTTTTCTGTTACAAACGGGCCTGACCTGCATGTGTATTTGTCTAAAGAAATACAGCCGGTAAATTTTATTGACTTGGGTAACCTTAAATCGACCAATGGCAACCAGCTGTATGATATTAGCGGTACACCCGATTTTTCGGTATACAAATATGCATTGATCCATTGCCAGCAATACGATGTTTTATTTGGCAAATCGGAATTAGTACAATAATTATACATCGTATTATTAGAAATGTTTTGCTGTAAGGTCACCGCATTTTTTCGTTATGTATTTTCGCCCTAAAAAAATAATCAATAAAGAAAGAAATTATGGAATTGCAACAAGTTATCAGGAATGTATTCGTTCAGCTTACAGAATCGCTGGAACAGTTATCCACAGAGCAATACAGGCTGCCGAGCAAAATACTTTTCAATGCTACCATTGGCCAGCATACAAGGCATATTATTGAGTTATTTATTGAACTGGAAAAAGGCTACGAAAGCGGCACAGTGAATTACGAAAAACGCAAACGTGACTACTGTATTGAAACAGATAAAAGGGTTGCAGCCGGTCTGTTGCATAAAATTTACACCAGCCTGAACAGGCCCGATAAAGAACTCATACTTGAATCAAATTACGATGAGCACAGCGATGAAGTACTTGCCATTAAAAGTAATTATTACCGCGAAGTAATTTATAACCTTGAACATACTGTTCATCACATGGCATTGATACGTGTGGGCATTGCAGAGGTTTCAACCATTGATCTTCCTGAAGGTTTTGGTGTAGCATCATCAACCATAAAATACCGTAAAGTATGTGCACAGTAACATTTATACCGGCAAAAGACAAATATTATATCACATCAAACCGCGACGAAAAATCATTGCGCAGGCAAGCGCTGGCTCCAAAAAGTTATATACATAACAACAGGGCAATTATCTATCCCAAAGATGCAGACGCAGGCGGCACATGGGTTGCTATGCAAGATAACGGCAATGCAGCAGTATTACTAAACGGTGCCTTTGTTAAACATTTGCCTTTACCGCCTTACAATAAAAGCAGGGGTATTATTTTTATTGAACTGATTGCAGCAGGTATGCCCGGGAAAAAATTCTTAACGATTGATTTAAATAATATTGAGCCATTTACACTCATTGTTTTTGATGATAGCAATTTATACGAATGCCGCTGGGATGGAAACAAAAAGTTTTGGGCACAAATAGATACATCAACACCCCATATATGGTCATCTGCAACATTGTATAATGAAGCTGTTGTAAAAAAACGTGAGCAATGGTTTGCAAAATGGCTCAATAAAAATTCTAATCCTTCGCAGCAGGATATTCTTCACTTCCACCAGTTTGCAGGCGATGGCGATATGCAAAATGATTTGCGTATGAACCGCGATGGCATTATGCTCACGGTAAGCGTTACCGGTCTTGAACTCACCAAACAAAAAGGAACTATGCACTATGTGGATTTAAAAGATAGTATGCTTTACATGAAGGAACTTGATTTTATCGCTTCATATGAAATTGCATAAAAAATTATTCATGATCAGGCAATTCAAAATATTCTTCTGGGGGTTGTTGATCAGTTTTCTTGGTTCATTGCCTTTAGGAACAATGAATGTAACTGCCACAAATATCTCCGTAAAAGAAGGTACTTATTCAGGTACATTATTTATGTTCGGTGCGTTTACAATAGAAACCATTTGCCTTTGTATAACGCTTCTTGCTCTGGAGTGGATGCGTAAAAAACAAAATATTTTCAGAATGTTTGAATGGCTAACCGCAGTGCTTATCCTTGCGCTTTCTGCTGGAAGTTTTATAGCTGCCTATAAGATGAAAGCCTTTGGCGACAATGCTTTTACAGCTTATAACATTCAACCTTTCTTACTTGGGTTGTTGCTATGCTCATTAAACCCCATGCACATTCCTTTCTGGTTTGGCTGGACCACTGTTTTAATAAACAAAAATGTACTCTTGCCAGGCAAAAAAAATTACTTCATTTATGTAAGTGGCATAAGTATTGGCACCATACTTGGGTTTTGCGTTTTTATTTATGGGGGCAATTATATTGTACAAAAGCTATCCAGTAATCAAAATATTTTAAACTGGATAATAGGAACAGTTTTGCTCATTACAGCACTCATCCAGTTCTATAAAATGCTGTATAAAAAATCCACTGTAAGCATTATCCTGTAAACTGTTGCTTAATGGTAAATCTATTACAGGTATGTAATATCCCATTCATCAAACTATGCATGCATTAATCATTATTTTTTAAAGCGTACATATGGTATTTGTAGCTTAACATACTAAAACCAAATTTATGCGAAAGTTATTACTGCTTTTATGTACGGTTTCTCTTTACATAACCACAAATGCACAACTTACTTCATTACCCAGCGGAGGCAATAAAAAAGCTTCTGTTGCAGAACGCATTGGCATTACCGATGTTACCATTCATTACGACCGCCCCGGCGTAAAAGGCCGTGACGGGAAAATTTGGGGCGAACTTATTCAGCCCGGATTTAACGATCTTGGTTTTGGTAACACAAAACAGGCTCCGTGGCGTGCGGGTGCAAATGAGAATACTACTATTCAGTTTTCAACCGATGTAAAAATCGAAGGCCAAACTTTACCCGCAGGTAAATACGCTTTCTTTATTGCTTACGACCCCAACGAATGCACGCTGATCTTTTCCAAAAACAGCAACTCCTGGGGCAGTTTTTTTTACAATCCTGCCGAAGATGCATTGCGGGTAAAAGTAAAATCTGTACCTGCTGAAAAAAAAGTTGAATGGCTTAAATATGAATTCACCAACCAAACTGAAAACAGTGCCACAGTTGCATTGCAATGGGAAAAACTTACTATACCATTTAAAGTAGAAGTCGATCTTACCGAAACACAACTTGCCTCTTTCCGCAGCGAGCTGCAGACAGACAAAGGCTTTCAGTGGGAAGCATGGGTACAGGCCGCACAATTGTGCATAGATAAAAACACCAATCTTGAGCAGGCGTTACTTTGGGCCGATACTGCCGTAAGCGTAAATTTCGGCGGCGATAAAAGTTTTCAAACCTGGAGCACCAAAGCGCAGGTGCTTGATAAACTTGGCCGCAACGCAGAAGCTGCGGACATTATGAAAAAGGCGTTACCTTATGGAAGTTTGTTTGAACTGCACCAATATGGCAGGCAGTTGCTCCAGCAGAAAAAACCGCAGGATGCTTTAACCGTTTTCAAAGCCAACTACGATAAAAACCCAAATGTTTTCACAACCAACATGGGCATGGCCCGTGCCTACTCAGCTTTGGGCAATTACAAAGAAGCGCTTAAATATGCCATGGCCGCACAGCCACAGGCACCCGATGCCGCCAACAAAACAAATGTGGCTGCTATGATAGAAAAATTAAAAGCAGGCACAGATATAAACCAGTAATAAACACGCATATTCATAAATAAAAAAACACATGGCTTTAGCTATGTGTTTTTTTATTAGTCCTGAGCGAAGCCGAAGGATGTACCCGGCAGAAGAAGTAATTCTATGAAGCATTGTTGCGTCGCACCCTTGTACTTTCGGATCATGAAGCAGCAAACGCGAATCACTCTTTGCCTATTGCCCCGTTGCCTTGCTGCGTTGTATTCTGTTGTACAAGAGTGCGACGCAACTATGCTTAATGCATATTCTAAAGCCCGGTCAAAAAAAACTATTTTAATATTTCCTGCAGCTTGTTTTTTAAATCTTCGCCGCGCAGGTTTTTTGCAATAATTACACCGTTGGGATCAACAAGAAAATTCTGTGGAATAGAACTTACATGATACATTTTAGCAGGCGAACTATCGGTGTTTTGAAAGTCGATTACATGTGTCCATGCAAGATGATCGGCTTTAATCGCATTTATCCAGTTCGCTTTATCCTGGTCGAGTGAAACACTGAATATGGTAAAATTTTTATTTTTAAATTGATTGTAAACTGCTACTACATTCGGGTTTTCCCTGCGGCATGGGCCACACCAGCTTGCCCAAAAATCTATCAGCACAAACTTGCCTTTAAACTGCGAAAGCGAGACCATTTTACCCAATGTATCTGCCTGGGCAAATTCGATTGCTTTAGTGCCCACGGCTCCAATTTTTGAATTTTCAATTACGTTTCTTATTCCCTGTGCATAACGTGTTTGCATGGCATTAGTGCCAAGCAATGCGAATCTTTTTTCGAGCAATACTGCATCCCTGTTGGGATCTGTATCAAAGCTGAAAGCCAGCACAAGCGAAGCAACCGGCGAACTGTTTCTGCGGCTGATAAACCTGTCGATACTGGTTTGATAAATATTGTACGCCGTATTAAGCATGATGGCCCCGGTGTCTCTTGCACCTTGTGTTTGCGCCTGCTGCATTTGTGTACGGTAATAATTTACAAAGTCGCCAAGCGGTTTTATTTCATAAATAAATTCATCATAGTCCGATTGCGTGGCTGAGCCCGTAACAGTAAGATCGCTTAAATCTGTATTGCCTGCATTAATATTTACGTGCTCGTTACCGGTAAATAAAAAAATTCTTTTCTGTGTTGCAGGAAAAATCAACATGCGGCCATCGGCAATATCTACTTTCCCTTTCAGCATAAAAGTACCCTGCACTGCATTGGCTTTTGCAACCGTATCGTTTTCGTTATTGCCTGCTAAATAAACGAGGCTATTCTCGGGTAAACCCGCTATTTTCCCGGTAATAACAAAACCGTTTTCATTTTGAGCCAAGAGAAAACAGGGAGAAAAAATAAACAGGAATAAAATGCGTTTCATACTATCTTTTTGAATGGCGTTTTTGTAAAATATCCAGCACCTGCTGCAAATTAAATCCTTTAGCGTTAAGCAAAATCAAATAATGGAAAAGCAGGTCAGCAGCTTCATTTAAAAAGAGATCTTTATTATTATCCTTGGCTTCAATTACCAGTTCAACGGCCTCCTCTCCCACTTTCTGTGCTATTTTATTAATGCCTTTTTCAAAGAGGCTTGCTACATAAGATTCATCGGGAGAAACTTTTTTGCGCAGGTTAATAATATCTTCTAAATAAAACAAAAAATCTTCACTGTGGTTCCTTTCGCTCCAGCAGGTATCTGCACCTGTGTGACAAACAGGGCCAAGCGGATGGGCCTTAATCAGCAGTGTATCATTATCGCAATCAACTGCAATGCTTTTTAGTTCAAGAAAATTACCACTCTCCTCGCCTTTTGTCCATAAACGTTTTTTACTGCGGCTGTAAAAAGTAACCCTACCGGTAGTTTCAGTTTTATGCAGCGCTTCCTCATCCATAAAACCAAGCATTAAAACTTTGTGGGTATTATAATCCTGAACTATTGCCGGCACCAGGCCATCGCTGTATTTTTTAAAATCAACAGTCATAATAATAAATGAGCCGCTAAGTTAAAGCATTTCGTGGTGAGTGATGAATGGAGAGCTGTGTGTTAGACATTTTTGTATCAGGCTTTGTCCCGAGCCTTCGGGATTTCATGGCATCGTTCCTTGCGTCGCACTCTTGTACTGGTGGATTATGAATGGGCTTTTACCGAAGCGTAGATGTAAGCGCAGGTGTTGCGTGGAGACACGCACCACGGCGGGGGCGAACTAAATCCGCATACCAAAAAAATGAAGGATAACGGTCTGACAGTTTTCGCTTCAATCTTCGCTTAGGTAAAAGCCCATTCCTAATACGAACGTACAAGGGTGCGACGCAAGAAAAGCTACATGCTTATTAAAAGCTGGGTAAAAGAATATTATCGTGTTTATTAATCTATGTTATCTCTACTCAATAACCAGTTTTTGAGTTTGCATTTCTTTGCCTGAAGTGATGGTTAACATGTACATTCCTTTTTGCAGGGAAGGAAGATTTACTTTTTGTATCCCCGCATTCATTTTTTTGCTGCATGATAAGTTTACCCGAAATGTTTGAAAGTTTCATCACGGTATCCGCTGCATTTTTCCAGGCAGACAGGTTGATATTAAAATAAGTTTTTGCAGGATTGAGTGATAGTATAAAGCTGCTTTCATTTGTTGAAACAGCATTATAAGCGGCTTTACTTTTGCTGCCTTGGGGTTTTGGGGCGGTTGAAAGAATTAATTCAAATAAGGTTTTGGG
>JANXWM010000533.1 GCA_025351145.1 Chitinophagaceae bacterium | reverse complement strand
GGCACCAACAAAAAATTTACCTTTTGATGAACGTGCGTTGTAAACAAGATTTAAGGGTAACTCTAAATAATTCAGGGTTGTTTTATCTGATGTGCCTGCTTCTTTAATAACACCACCTTTTTGCAGAAAATTTAAAGCCGGTTCAAAACTAAAACTTTTACCCATTGCAAATGAAGATGTGAGGCCCACTGTAAAACCTGTTTTTGTTTTAGATGTAACTGAAACACTGCTTATAGTAACTTTATACGAAGCGAAAACTGCACCTGCAGTAAAACCAAAAGATGATTGCTGTGCATTGGCATAATTCAAAAGCATTAATAAGCTGATGAATGTGTAGATTGTCTTTTTCATAATAGAAGGGGTTTTTATTGTTTTTAAAAATGATGAATCTCTTGAGAACAAACCTAACCACTAACCCGCCCTTGTGCTAATTGATAAACGCAGTGCTGGTATGCTAAATAGTAAGTCTCAGTTTTTATTCTTTCTGTGCGCTCAATGAAAACTGTTTTTTGCAATTTGTACTTACAGTTATTGGTGATTAAGCAGTTTTTGCAAATAACTATTTCAACATTTGCAGTAAATGCAAAAAAATATAATGGTGTTTAGTTTGTTTTACTGATTCTAAGCTATAAAAATTATTCCCCTGAAGGAACAGGTAATTGGCAGTTGGAAGATTTGACTTAGCAGTTTAACCTAACGGGCGGGTGTAGCAATTTATTAAATAAGATTACACAACATAGCAAATTTCCGTTTGCTGATTTTTCGTAAGACTGGTCAGAGAAGGAAATGCCTCCGCTTAATAATCCTCCATCGCTTGTGGCACACAACGAAGTTTGAGAATCCAGGGCAGTACCGCCTATAGCTTTTTGTGCTTTTATTACTCCCTGCGAAAAACTGTTTATGCAAAATGCAAAAAAAAGCATACATAAAATTCTCTGTTTCGTAGTTTGTGTTTTTATGCTGATTTGTATATACCGTATCAGCAAGAAATATTTTGTACCCGGCATTTGAATTTTCATGGCATCGCCTCTTGCCACGCTCGTTTTACAGTTCCACTTTCATGGCAGCATTTAAGCAGCCTGCCCTGAACTTGTTTCAGGGTGGCAGCCTGTCCCGAATTTATTTCGCATAAGAGTCAAGCTAATTTTATTTATGTATCGTTCAAATTCAATATCTGTATGCTCATTGCCGCATGGCAGTGTCCTTTCAACGGCGCTGCACCCGCTTCTTTGCTGCGATATGGCTACGCCATCGCAGCAATTCCGGCTTTGCCGGAACCGAACCGGCTGAGGCGCCTTATGTAAGGACGGGTATAATAACGCACTATAGAAACGGCAGTATAAAATTCTGGAAACACTTTACAGATATATGTTTCAGCTTAAAAGACTAAATTTTAACTTGATGCCTATGCGAATTTATTTCGGGATCGCACTCTTCGGCTGCCGAAGCTATACGCAGCTATGCGTAGAATAGCGTAGGCTTGAATTGTACGGTAGTAACATTATCCGGCAATGAAAAAAATTCATCTATCGTATTGACAAAACCATTTTGCTTCATTTAACTAAAAGCCGAAGCTATTTGAAAGGTTGAAGGGAATCAATGCTCATTTGGCAGTTAATCAGTTTCAATTGGTAACTGAATGATGTTAATAGTACCTTCAATATTTACTCATTCAAAAGAGAGGGAGCTAAATTTTCAAGTATTGCAATAGTACCAGGATCATTCACAAGGTGAACTATTTTTTGCTGTGCTGAAATATTGTTATGCTTAAGTTGCAACAGGTTGAAAAAGAAACCCTTTGTTACAGGTATTATTTCAGGGAGTGTAACAGCATTTGTTTTTACAAGGTCATTGTAGTAACTGTTTTTCAGGCAAAGGTTTTTATGCAAAGCTTCAGCAAAGGTTACTGAATTTTTAAGCGGCTGATCAAATTCTGCAAAACATTTATACCTGCAGGTTGAATTTTTAAAATCAGGTATGATCATAAAATCTGTTATAACGTTTTGTGTTTGAGTGCAAGATTCTGCCATAGCCTGTTCTGCCTGTATCGGCAGCATATGTTCGCCGAATGGAAAAAAAATATCTTTCAGCCTTCCGCTTACAATAAGGTGGTAAGGTGCAGTGGAAACAAATTCAACAACATCATTCATCTTATAGGACCACAAACCATTATTTCCTGAAATTACCAACCCATAAGGTTTTCCAAGAATTACATCTTTAAGCGGCAACCGCCGTGGATACTTTTTGTGTATATCTTCCAAAGGAATAAATTCATAAAATAATCCCTGGTTACAAATAAGCTCCATCCCTTTTGTACCAGGTATAGATTGATAAGCAATGTTACCTTCGGTAGCAGAATAATTTTCCATAATCAGCAGCTCGTTTCCTAAATGCTGTCTTAACAAATTTTCATAAGGTTCGTAATTCATCCCGCTTACAAACAGTACACCGAAGTTTGGAAAAACATCTTTGAATTTATTGCCGTTTCTTATTTCAAAATGCCTGAGAAAATGAGATAAATATACAGGCAGCGCAACTGCCATGCGTATATCGTTCCCGGGAAGGGTATCAATGATGGCATCAATTTTTTCGACGGGATTAATGATGCGGTTTATTTCTTTTTTTGGTACAGAAAAATAAGATGCCCATTTGGGCATGAAGTGTGATTTAATTTCTGATATAGCACCGCATTTAAACCCCTGTACCATTTCAAAATCCTGCTGGTCGGTTAAGTAAAAAACCTTGTTGCCTATAAAGCCTGCATGTTTAAATTGATGGATAAGGTTGCAGAGCATATACTTTGCTGCAAACTGTGTGCAGTTGATAAATTCATTGGTAACAGGAATATATTTTGGGGCATCTGTTGTACCGCTGCTTTTACCAAAAAAAGACGGCTGGCCCGGCCATAAAACAGATGGCTCGCCAGAAAATATTTTTTGAATGTATGGTTTAAAATCTTCGTATTCCCTAAGCGGCACCTGTTGCTTAAAATCATCATAGCTTTTTATTGTTTTAAACCCATGTTCGCGGCCAAAGGAAGTTGTTGCTCCTTTTTCAATTAATTCTGACAGGATCCTTTGCTGGCATGCATTTGCATGCACCCTGTTTTCAATAACAAGGTTTGAAAAACTTTTAAAATAATAATATTGGGCAAGGGAAATAAACGGGTTCCCCAACCCTGCCGGCAAGTAAGATGAAATGGATGAATTTGCTACCATAAGTTATACAGTACAAGAGTGCGACGCAACGGAAGTTTAATAGTATTCCCACTGCCTGGTACATAAAAATAAAAGACAAAAAAACTAACTGTTGAACAATATAAATTTTTTAAATGGCTTGCCTTTTCTTATTAAATAAGCATGATAGGCGCTGGGCACATCGTGCTGCCATTTTGGTAAAATGAGTGTAATGAATATCCTGTCGAGGTGCGAAATAATTCCGGCAACAAGACAAAAATAAAACAGGAAACCAGCGTTGCCGTTTAAGATAAGATCGGTAAATGCTGCAAGCAGCGTGAGCCCCCAGAATTTTGAGAGGTAAGCATGCGTGCAGGTTTCTTTGCTGAATTTAATAATGCTCACTGCATAACAGGATGCTTCCATACCAAGCAATATCCAAATTACAAAAGAATTTTCGCTGATTACCTGTGGCCAAATGAACCATGCGGTAAAGCCTGCCGATAGCCAGAATATCATATCTGTCTGGCTATCCAGCCGCCGCAGTTTTGCAGAAGAAGTATTTTGTTTGCGGGCAATTATTCCATCAAGTATATCAGAAATTAAACCAAGAAAGAGCAGTACCACAATCAATGGTATGTATGTTTTATCATAAAAATATCCAAGGCACAACATTACCGGCGAAAGAAAGAACCTGAACGCAATTAGTGCCAGTGGGAACTGTTTCATGGCAAGAGGGTTTTAATGCTAAAAAAATAGTTATATCGTAATATCACCGTTGCTAAAGCTAAAGAATATTTTTGAGCCGGGCTCAATCACTTTGTGCATCTGCCGTTGCGTCGCACTCTTGTACTGCAGTAATACTTTTGGCACAAAAAGATTTTGGGTTGAAAACATAAGCAAAACAATTATTACTCATCCTCTCTGAATAATACTGCAATTCCAATGAAGTAAACAGGGAACCTTATTTAACGATGGTTTTTTATTAGCTGGTTGAGCTATTTTTTTGCCAGCCACAATACTTCAGTTAGTGCCTAATATTTTTTTTCTTGCATCCTTCCATTGTTCAGTGTTGCCGTTAATAATAATCGTTTCCCTTTTTCGAAATGTGGCTGCAACACCACCTATCGCAGCGCCAACAAAAGGGGCTGCTACTCCGGCCAGAGCTTCAGCAAATGAAGCAGATGTTCCTTCTGAATTTTGGGTATCTGCACCTGCGGAGATGCCAATGAGTATTACTCCTGTAGCGGTGCCAATGGCTGCCCCTGTTAAAATACTGTGGCCCGTACTTCTTCTTGTTTGGATATAAGCAACCTGTTGTACTGGAAATGTATTGAGCGCAGCATGCTGTTTTATTTCTATCAAACTGTCATAACCATATAACAAATAACCTTTGCCAATTTTTTCATTATTGCTGTTGTAAAGCCGCACGAATATTTTTTTTGTACTGCTGCTATCCTGTGCATAAGACTGTTTGAAAAACACAGCAAATAAAATTAGCAGCAGATATTTCATAACGTAAATATTTATGGATGCATTTAATTTGACTGCCAAGCTATTTTATATACTAAAGCAAATTAATGCGCATTTGGCAGTTGATCTGTTTGAATTGGTAACTGAATGATGTTTGAAAAATGGGCTTATGGCTGCACTTAAACCAAAGCTCCTGTAAGTTATGCAGTACAAGAGTGCGACGCAAGGAACGGTGAATAATGTAATGCAGCTTAGTACAAAAAAATATCGTCTTTTGTGGCCAGGGTTTTTTGCCTTCTGTTTAAAATTTTTCCAAGTTTTATCGCCTTTTCTTTATTGCCATTTAGTTTAAAAACACCGCGTGTAAACGCGCTGCCAATAACAATTCCAACAAGCCCTCCGGGAATTGCGCCTATGATTCCACCCACAGTAAAAGCACCATCATTATTGCTGCTGGTTCCGCTGCTTACATCTATTACAACACCTGCAATACCACCAACGATAAATCCAGAGCCTGCACCATATATAAAGCCAAGTTCTGCCGCATGCCTTTTGAACCTTACTTTTTGTATATCTGCGATGGGGATAATAATCCGTGATGCACGGTTTTTATCAGATGATATGGGGAATAAAGCAATAATGCTATCTGATATTTCTGTAAGCATCCCCGTATAAATGCTGTCTCCTTTATAATATATTGTAGCTTTCATTGGGAAAAGCCGGTAATAAAAATGCGATGATGTATCGTTGTTGTTATGTGCATGTGTAATTACTATAAACAAAAGCGAGGCAATGAGAAGCGATATTTTTTTCATTTATTAATTTGTAAAGCATGCGGTTAATTTTTTTAAGCAGGGCCTATCATTGCGTACCATAAATCGGCTACTGTTGAAATGCAGGTTAGGCAACATGTTTACCCTTTGGTTTAACTTGCACAAGACAATTTATTGCAAGCAGTTTTAATTCCTTTTATTTAGCCAAAAACCCAGGTTTATTTGCCCCACAGCTGTAAACTGACCGGCGTATTTGGTTATAAATTGCCCTGCATTATTTTTTGTTGTTACCCTCGTATAAAGATAACCTTCCCCAATATTAAAGTCAACACTAAAACGGTTATGATAGTTCCTTTGAAAGCCCCATGCAATGCCGATTGTGTTTATTGCACGGCGATCTTTTTCAGAATAATATGATGATGAAATACTATTTTTAGAGAAGGTTGTTTGTTCTATTGCACTTACATAGTTTAAACTGTTCATTTCGGTTCGCTTGCCTTTAGCTTCCCGCTTTGCTGAATTGTAATAATATCTATACTGCAAAGTGAACGCAGGATCAAAATAAATACTTGAAGTGTTTCCAAAATAATCTGAATAACTAATTGAAATCGAAGTATTCATAAATGCCTGTGCATACAGTGATTGAAACTTTCCAATTCTTTTTTCGAAGCTGATGCCCGGATCAAAAAAAGTTATTTTCGTTACACCCGATATATCAGGATTTTGTTTGTTCTGAGAAAAACAATTTGCCGAAACCAGGATCAGTAGGACGAGGGGTATTTTATTTAAAAGCATTGTAAATAAATTATTAGTGTTTTTTAGTATAGGATTGTTTTTGTTGCTTTTTAGTAATAAGAGCAAAAGCAAGGCTTTGATAATCTAAAAAGATCCTTGTATAATTTTAGCATTATTATTTAAGAGCCCCAAACTCGCATGAGTTTAATAGCAACTGAATCTTAAAACGTATTTCTTTTTGGCGGTGCAACCCTAATCAATAAATTTTAACTGAACGGGTTTAAAATTTCCATTCTTGCCCCCGTAAATAATGGTTTCAACTCCTAATAACATATCGGCATATCCATCATTATTAATATCACCTAAAGCATTTACTGTAGAAAAACCATACTTAACTAAAAACAGTGAATGAAATAATTTATTGAAGTTGTCAGTCATGTCTGGGTGCAATTCCTCTTTGCCACCCCACAGAATAAATGCTTCCATCATAGTTACTTCTTTTTCTTTGGGTGTAAAACGCTGCAAAACAAAATCTCCAAACCCATCATTATTTAAATCGCCGCACGATGTTATGTTTAAAAACACACCAGGCGCTGTTTTCATTTTCCAGGAATAGGTAACAGTATCCCTTAAGCCTTCCATGCTTCCGGGATAAAATTCAAGTGTATATGCAGTAGAATCCGCTTTCTTAAAACTTAGTAACGGGCTGGCGTCTTGATGCATCACATAGTCGTCATCGTACCTGTCACCATTAAAATCCCAAACATTGTTATTGTATATCCTGTCAGATGTTACTGCTGGAAGTAATTTGTATGACAGGAATGGCTTAGAAATAATTGAATGGTTTTTACTCCCCAAAAACTGTGTCCACACTAACTCATTTTTGTTTGTTTCTGCCATAAGCAAATCATCTATTCCATCGTTATTTACATCGCCGGCCTCTTTAAAAAAAATATCCTCAATGTTTCTGATAATTTCATAAGTATTATTGATGCCTGTATCTGTTCCCTTGTATAACAATAATTTTTTATCTGTATCAGTCCAGCCTGTCTCTAAAGCCTGGTAATTTCTTTTAGATGATACTGCAAGTATGTCTGTGATCCCATCACCTGTGTAATCAAAAGCAAAATAATCCCGTAGACTATATTTGTCTTTATTGTCGGTTTCAACTTTTAATATTATTGGAGCCTCCCCAAATTTTTCTTTTTTACCGTAAGACAAAAAAATGTCCTGATGACTGCGTCCTGATTTTTCATTGGATAAATTTGTTAACAGTAGGCACAATTCATCCATTCCGTCCCCATTTACATCCCCTATGATACGCACATTATATTGCGATTCTAAAAAATTAAACCGGTTACAGTTGTATGTCCAACCAGCTATTGTGTCTATGCCGTTGGTACTGCCAAAGAACACCTTTACAAACCCGTATGAGTCCCTATAATTTGTTCTGTCTGCGATTACAATATCAGTAAACCCATCTCCATTCAGGTCGCCTGTAAATTGTGAAAACTTTTTTTTGTCCGCTACAAAAGCAAAAGTTTTTGCAGTGAAACAAAATAACGCTCCGGTAATAAAGCATATTTTGAAAAGCAGTAAAGGCTTATTTTGTTTCATTTATAAAAGCATTTGTTTAATACATAAAAGTTATCGATCAAAAGAAAAATTTTGTTTGCCCTGTTGCTCAACAAATAATAAGCTGCTATTGTAACTCCCATAAAGACTTTATCATTTTTCTTATATTTTCACTTTTACCATCAATTGTAAAATTCCTTTTAGTACCAATGGCGCCAACTACACTGCCGATCACTGCACCCGGAGCAGCTACAATTACCGCACCCACTACCCCTCTCGCTTTTTGCTCCTCTTTATTATCAGCATCAGAAATTTCGGAGTCGTTGCTGTAACTAAAATAACCAGCACCGTATCCCAATAACGCACCCCCTGTTGCGCCACTTACCATCCCCAGCCAAAATGCATTTCTCTTTATTTTTATGTTTTGTATGTCAGGTATTGCAATGCCCATAATACTGTTACTGTCTGCCAGGTTTTGTGCCGATACAGATAACTGCATAACACTGTCGGTAATTTTTACAATCGTTCCGGAAACAGAGCTGCCGTTCATTAAATGAACAACGGCTTTCTCTTTTGAGTTGGGTATAAATTCATAGAGGTTAACCGTATCTGCACTGCTTTGCGCCGCTGCTGCAAGAGATATAATCAGGCAAAAACAAATGGTACAAATTTTTCTCATGGCATTTTTTTATTTTATCCAGTAACGTGAAATCGCATTTATAATACAAGGATTTTTTGCACCAGGCAACAAGTCTTTGGGCATCGTTCCTTGCGTCGCACACTTGTACTGCACAACATTTGGCAGCTTTCAACAGCCAATACACCCAACCGGAAATCAGGTTTCACTTTCTCGGGTATATATAAGCATGATTATTATTTTGCCCAAAAGCTGAAAGAAATATTTGCCCAACGCCTGAAAGCGCATCGTTCCACTTATTTGGCCTTAAGGTAGAATTGTTTAAGTTTAATCTTTGATTATAAATGTTGTTACCAAAAAAGATGTTCCTGTTTTGTGGCGGGTTAAAAGGACTAATCAACGTAAAATAGTTTATCGGAAGGAAAGCTGGTATTTTCTTCTGTAAAGTATCTACCGTTAAAGATGAGCCTCTTTTTTCTAAACTTTCTGTTTGTGAAAAGGCGCTTATGGTTGCCAGTAACAATAAGCAGCAAACTAAAATGAGTTTCATACGAATCTATTTTAGCATTCAATTTAAAGTAAATATTCCTTTAAACCCTGCGGCAATTGGCATTCAACTGTTTTCAGTTAATCACTGCGCCCTTTCAATTGGTAAACAATTCGAACAACCTGTTAACCCATCTGTGGCAAATACCAAACTATATTGGTTATTCACAACAAGGCATGATGAATTTGCAAAAGGATTTTTTTATATTTAGAAAATGAAATCCAGCTTACCCGAAAGTTTAAGCTCTAATTTATTACAAGGCATTTTGCTGATCATTTTTATATTAAATAAGACCTCTTTGGACAAAAGGTGTTAAATGATAAAAGCGATCACAACAATCATGTAATAAGGGTGGGGGGCAAGCATCTATACAAGCCTTTATGAATATGATCGATGACAAACAAAAAAAAACAGTTCAGCATTTACAATTTTACTTCCGCATAGAAATAATGCAAAACATAAATACATGGCAAGGGTATTATTTTTAAAGTTACTTTTCACGCTTGGTGTAATGACAACTTTATTTGCTCAAAAAGATTCCGGGTATATCCGCCTTCCCTTGATTATTCCAGGCAATGGTGTTGTATTAGATAAAGGTTGGAAATTTCATAAGGGGGATGATGCTGACTGGTCAAAACCAGATTTCGATGATAAGCAATGGCAAAGGATTGATCCTACTCAGGACGTTTATGATTTGGCGCAATTAAAAGAATCCGGTATTGGGTGGTTTCGGCTGCGTCTCAAAGTTGATAGTGCAATTCTCAAAAAATCACTGGCACTAATGATTGAACAAACTGGCGCTTCAGAAATTTATTTGAACGGAAACCTTATCTATACTTTAGGAAACGTAAGTAGTGATCAAGGAGAGATAAAAACATTTGACCCTTTTGGAAGTCCAGTTGCCCTGCAATTTGGATCAGGGGCTTTTCAGGTTTTGGCAATACGCTATGCTTATAAAAAATATATCCCCTATTTTATTTTTGCCGGACGGGTCAACTATTGTTTTAAAGCTACCGTCAATAATACAAACCAGGCAATCGGAAACAATGAGCGCTCAATACCCGCTTTTGCTCCTGACTTGCTGAAAACGGGCATATTTTTTATTTTATTGATTTTGCATTTTGTTTTATATGTCTTTTATCCCCAAAAAAAAGCTAACCTGTTTTTCAGTCTTTTTGCAATGGCAGCTCTAATAACTAACATTATGTATATAAGTGCAATCAATCTGCATGATACAGAACTGAAAATGTACTTGCTGTGGTTCACCATTATTTTTTTTAACTTATATCATTTGCTTTTTCTAAAAGCACTCTATGTAATTGTCTCGTACAAAAAGAACCTTGTTTATCTTATTTTACTTGGTTGCTTTTTGTTAAGTATCCCGCTTTATTTCTGGCCTTATCATTTGGGTTGGGTTTTTGGCTTTGTCATATTGCCTAATTTAATATTAATCGAATGCGCCAGAATTAGTTTTCTTGCAATGAAGCGCCGGCAGAAGGGTGCTATTATCCTTGCGGTGGGTGCAATTGTTTTTTTCATTTTCTATTTTAGCTTTTACATTGTAGAGTATATCGTACCGTCCGATTATTTAACTGGTACATTTTATGATTTGACCTACAATATTGGCGTCATAAGTTTACCCGTAGCTACTTCTATATTTCTCGCTTTCGAGTCTGCTTTTACCAATCGTTCTTTGGAAGTACAATTGAGAGAAGTTCAAAAATTATCTGAGCAAATTGTGGCGCGGGAACAGGAGAAGCAGCAAATTTTAACTCACCAAAACCGATTGCTGGAAGAGGAAGTAACAGAACGTACTGCGAAACTAACGTTGCAGCAAACAGAATTGAAGAATACTTTAGAGGATTTGAAAAAAGCGCAGGCCCAACTCATTCAATCAGAAAAAGAAAAATTGCGGGCGCATCATGACAGGGAAGTGCACGAACTTGAAGCCAAAGCCCTTCGTGCACAAATGAACCCGCATTTTATTTTCAACTGCATGAACTCAATAAAGTCTTTGGTGCAAAAGAACGAAGATGAAAAGGCGGTCATCTATCTAACTACTTTTTCGAAGCTGTTGCGTACCATTCTACAAAATTCCGATCAAAGGGAAATAAGTTTATATGATGAAATTGAAACCTGTAAACTGTACACCCAATTAGAAAGTATGCGTTTTGGAAACAAGTTCAGTTATCATTTTACTGTTGATGAATCGATAGATATGAAATCTATAACCGTTCCTGCGCTTATCATTCAGCCGTTTATTGAAAATGCAATATGGCATGGAATTATGCCCAAAGAAGAAGGCGGCACACTTACAGTTTCTGTTACAAAAAATGGAGATGCTGTTTTATGCATCATAGAAGATGATGGCATTGGCAGAGAAACATCTAAGCAAAATAAATTTAAAGGGGAACCATCTACGCATCAGTCAAAAGGTGTGCATTTAACACAGAGCCGCATTGATCTTGATAATACACTAAACCAAAGAAATGCTTCTGTTGAAATAATTGATAAAATAAGCGGTGCGGGTGAAACTGGTGGAACGAAAGTGATCCTGATATTTAGTGGGGAATAACAGGTTGGTATCTGCTAAACTGGATTGCTAAATTGAATATGCTTGATGCTAATAATTTGTTCCTGCAGGACCAACTAAAATATCTTTTTTTGACATTGTTGCTAACTGTTGCCTTACGAGTTTCCATTTTTCTATACTTCCTTTAATAATAAATTTTTCTTTTTTGGTTGCTATACCAACAATTGTTCCTGCTAAAGCACCTGCTGCCGTCCCTACAAGCACACCAATGCCTTTCTCGTTCCAATCTGCGTCTGACTTAGTTACAGCCCCTGCTGAAATAAGCATCCCCATCGCAGAACCTGCTACTATGCCTGCACCGAAACTTCTCTTTGTTTTAATAAATGAAATTTCCCTGACAGAGAGCTGTTCCAGCATTTTGTTTTTAGTTACTATTACAATTGCAGATTCGGTAGTGTATTCAATAGTGCCTTTGCTTATCTTTTTGCCGTGATCGTTATAGATGCGTATAAATACCTGACTATAACTTTCATGACTTATGAAGCCTGTACAATAAGCGGTAAGGAGTAATGTGATAAGAATTTGTTTCATTTGTTTTCAATAAGTGCTAATGCTGAGAATGGCAAGCCTGTTGGAACAAAAATTATTTTAACTTTTACGGAATTTTAGCGATTATTTTTTGCACTTAGCTGCAACGCTTTGTGCGTCTGCTGTTGCGTCGCACACTTGTACTTATGAAAGCAGGTCAGCAAAGTCCCGGATCGGCGAGTTCACCTGTTACTAAAATTATCTTTCGGCTTGCTGATTTTATTACTAACAGTACAAGAGTGCAACCAACGGTTAACAGCAGTAGCGAAGCATGGCTTATAAAAAACAATGATTAAGGGCAGCCAATCGCGGGTTATGGCTTCTCCGGCTTTCCAATGTAAGTTACCTGCCGGTCAATCAGAGAAGAAAACTCGTCTAATACAGCGTTGGCTTTAGAAGCACTTCCGGCAATTTCTTCAAGTGCTTTCTTCCACGCAATATCTTTTGGGCTGGTTTCCCAATTCATTTCTTCAAGGCCTTCTTTCATATCCCATACAAGCAGCATATCCCATTCACCCGTCTTGATATCTAATAGTGTTGTAGGAAGAGGTGTGCCGGATTTTACGCATGCTTTCAGGTAATAATCATTAATTATTTCCTCTGCCCTCTCCGATTTATCAGGTTTGAATCTTATCATCACAATCCTTTTCCATTCAGGGTTGTCGTATTTTTTTGCCTGCATGTCTTGCTGAGCATGAACATTAGGGGAAGCAAGGAGTGTGAATGCAATCATCATTCCAAGCAATGCGGATTTTGCCATGGTGTTACTTTTTTAAATTGATTAATGAATGAAAGACTAATATGCTTATAAATATATAATCAGGATACTGTGTTATTCAACAGGCACTTGGCAAAGTCCCTGTTTCAATTTATAAACATACCGGATGATTTTGCAACTGTATGATGAAGCAATAGAAAAAATGGCATGTTATAAAATTAAAACGTGTATTTGCCAATTGGGCTTTCTGTAATGGTAACTTTTATTTCATTTTAGCTTGTGTTTCGAAAAAGACTACCTTATCATGATAAAATAAGAATGAACGATGGCAGAATTAGTGAAAAAAATACTTCTTATGCTTTATTTGTTTTGCTTTGAACAATTTGTTTATGCGCAATATTCTGATGCGGAAGTCTTCAAACAAATGAATCCTTCAGCTCAAAAAAATGCCTCAATTGACAGCCTTAGAAAATTAACGCTTACTGTTAAGGAGGATACCGGCAAAGTAATATTGTTGTGGAAGCTAAGTAATATTTACTTGTGGTCATTTCCTGATAGTGCGTTAATATATGCCTTGCAGGGTTTACAGTTATCGAAGAAATTAAATTTTGAACGGGGAACAATTAAGCTTTACCATTCCGTGGCCCAGGCATTTGCAGCAAGAGGAGATTATCCTAAAGCTTTGGAAATTGAGCTGAAAGCATTAGATCTTTCTGAGAAATTAAATGATCAGATACAGATCGATCTTTCTTTTTTCTGGATTGGAATAGTGTACTCCAGCTTTGGCGATGCTCAAAAGGCGCTCTATTATTTTTACAAGCTAAAACCCGATAGTGAAGTGTTTCTGAAAAACCAGGAGTTGATTGCTTCACAGATTGGAGCGTGTTACTTCAATTTAAATAAATTTGATTCTGCATCATTTTATATCAGGAGATCGTACGATTTAGAAATAAGCGAAAATAATAACTGGAGTGGCCCATATTTTTGGATGGCAAGCATCAATGACAAAGAAGGAAACCTGGCCGAATCTATCAGGTTTTACCGCAAGGGTTTAAGTATTTCATTTGCAAAATTGGATTTAATAGATGGATACACCGGTATGGCGCATGTTTTTCAAAAAGAAAAGTTATTCGATTCTTCAGTTCACTATGCACAACAAGCACTGATTGAAGCGCAAAATGAATCCTTTCTTCCGCAAACCATTGAAGCAAGCAAGTTATTAGCGGCACTATATAAAGCCCGGTACAATACGGACAGCGCTTTTAAATATGAAGAGCTGATGCTGGCAGGAACAGATAGCTTATTCAGCCAGGAAAAAATAAAACAAATGCAAAACCTGTTTTTCAGTCAGCAACTGGATCAGCAGGAAGAGTCAAACAGGCAAGAGCAGTTGCAAACCCAAATCAAGATAAGCATCCTGCTCGCTGCATTGGCTGCTTTTTTATTTATAGGTTTTCTGCTGTGGCGTAACAACAGGCAAAAGCAAACAGCAAATATTTTATTAAAACAAAAAAATGAGAAAATAGAAAATACCCTTCATGAGCTAAGAGCTACACAAGTCCAACTCATTCAATCAGAAAAAGAAAAACTGCGTGCACATCATGATAGAGAAGTGCATGAACTCGAAGCAAAAGCCCTTCGTGCACAAATGAACCCGCATTTTATTTTTAACTGCATGAATTCAATTAAATCCTTGATGCAGCAGAAGGAGGAAGATAAGGCTGTTACTTACCTTACCACATTTTCAAAACTGCTGCGTACCATTCTGCAAAATTCTGATCAAAGGGAAATTAGTTTGTATGAAGAAATTGAAACCTGCAAATTATATACGAGGCTGGAAAGCTTGCGCTTTGGTAACAAATTCAGTTATCATTTTAATGTTGATGAATCGATAGACTTGAAATCTATAACGGTGCCTGCGCTTATCATTCAGCCATTTATTGAAAATGCCATCTGGCATGGCATTATGCCTAAAGAAGAAGGCGGTACAATTACAGTTTCTATTACAAATAATGGAGAGGCTGTTTTATGCATTATAGAAGATGATGGTATTGGCAGGGAAATGTCGAGACAAAATAAATTTAAAGGCGAACCATCTACGCACCAGTCTAAAGGCGTGCATTTAACACAGAGCAGGCTTGATCTTGATAATACATTAAACCAAAGAAATGCTTCTGTTGAAATAATTGATAAGAAAGATGCAGAAGGTAATGGTGCAGGAACAAAAATTGTTTTAACCTTTATGGAATTTTGAATAGTGTAAGGCCTGCAAAAAAAGAATATGCCGCACTATGGCTGTTGAAAGT
>JANXWM010000498.1 GCA_025351145.1 Chitinophagaceae bacterium | reverse complement strand
GAGGCGAAGGAGGTCCAGCATTTGCATTCAGTGCGTATTTATAGTGAGCGCTGTTTGTTATTGCGTTAATGTAATGCTCGTAAAAATATTTATCATCAACATCACTTGCACTTGTAGGTAATGAAGAGTACAAGGCTATTTCATCCATTCCCCCAAGCAATTTATCATAACTGGTATTTTCCCCTAAAATTACTTTTAAGGTAGTTGTTGGTAATGAAATTGTAGTGCCTGTAACTGTCTGTTCGAATTCAGCTGGACAATAACCATCTATCCATATTTTTTTCTTTTTGTTCGCTACGTCAAACATAAAAACAAAATGATGCCAATTCTCATCAAAATAATAATTTAGTGATTTCCGATTTATCCCATTGAATTCAACAGATTGATCATCTTTTAGAGCGCCGGCGGAGGCATCATTATAATTAGTACTAAATGTAAATCCCACCGGATTACCATTATTATTTGGTACAACTATGTCAATATTAAGCAGAATTTCCGCTACAGAATTTCCGCTTCCGTCTGTCAAACGAATTAGTCTTCCCATTCTACTTCCACTAAAATCTTTATCAAACTTTATTAGCATTTCAATAGCAAATCCTGAACTTGAAACAAATTCTGCCTGAGAATTAACTGGAAATATTGATGTTGCTGATGTGAATGAAGCATAAGTGCCCACTTTTCCACCTGACGGAAAAGACGGGCTGGTACCTCCAGACAAAAGGGTACATAGTGAGGAGCAAGTACCAGTTATCGTATTATTGGCTGCATTAGTCCAATTATTATAATAATTGGGACTTTCAAAAGTGTAATATAAGTACGGTTGAACTTGCGCAAGACATGCGTTATTTAAGAACAATAACGTTAATAAAAATAGAAGGGGACAATTTTTTGTTTTCATATTAGTAGTAGTTAAAGGTAAAAATATGGTTGTTATTATGATGTATTAAAAAATCTTCAATATGGTTAGGCTTTGTTGCGTGAATCCTTAAAACACAACATGGTGTTAATAAAGAATAGCTCAATACCGATAAAGCAAATAAGGGCAGTCGGAATTTTGAGTTATGAAGCAACAAAAAACAAACTGCCCTAAAGCTACTCAGAGTAGCCCGTGCAAGATTACAAATTGGAAAGAATATAATCAAGCATTAAGGCAAAGAGGCTCATTAGAAATATGGATAGCCAAAGAGGTAGAAGATAATTGGTATTATAAAGGAGCAAAACAACAAGGAGCGCAGTATGAATATTCAGATGTATGCATAGAAATGTCATGTATGATACGGGAAATATACAAACTACCCTACAGACAGACACAAGGCTTTTTATCATCATTAGTGAAACAAATGCAATGGGCGGTTAAAGTGCCAGACTATACAGTAATAAACAGAAGGAGGAAAAAATTGAATATAGAAATCGGAGGAAATAATCGGGACGAAAAAAAGTACATCGTAATGGACAGTACAGGGGCAAAAGTATATGGAGAAGGGGAATGGAAAGTGAGACAGCATGGCTGGGGCAAGCATCGTACCTGGAGAAAAATACATCTTGCCGTAGATGAAAAAACAGGAAGAATAGAAAGCTGCGCCACCACCACCAATAGCATTGATGATGCCGCTATGGTATCCACATTATTAGGAGCGATAAAAGGCAAGGTGAAAAAATTAGGAGCCGATGGAGCTTACGATAAAAAGAAAGTATATAAGGAATTAGAAAAAAGAAGAATAAAACCCATCATACCCCCACGCAAAGGAGCACGGATACAAAAACATGGAAATAGCATAGGTAAAGAAAATCCACGAGACAAAAACATACGGGAAATAAGAAAATACGGAAGAAAAAAATGGAAGAAAAAAGTCGGATATCACAGACGAAGCATAGCCGAAACAACTATGTTCAGATTTAAAAATACTTTTGGTGATAAACTCACATCAAGAGAAATGAAACAGCAAGAAATAGAAGTAAAACTGAAATGTTTGGCACTTAATAAAATGATAAAATTAGGGATGCCCAAAACAGTCAAAATAAAACAAGCCGCTTAAAACAAGGGATATGATTGGTACATTACATCCAAATAATTTCATTCTTCACGCAACAAAGCCGATAAAAGTATAAATTTTACCGGACAGCCGATTCTATCTCAAATATTTTCATGTATAGGCACAGCAAAAATTAACAAAGCTGTACAAAAACATAATTCCAACCATTATTATAAACGGATTCCTTTTCGTGTTCACCTGGTTACTCTTCTTTACGGGGTCTTCAGTTATTGCAATGGATTAAGAGAGTTATGTGAAGGGATGTTGGCCTGTGAGGGTAAACTCACTCATTTAGGATTAGACAAAGCCCCTGCGCGCAGTACGCTTTCAGATGCCAATGCTAAAAGGTCTTACCGAGTATTTGAAAGTTTATATTTTGAATTGGTAAGGCAATACATCAGTTTTATCTCGGACAGCCGGTTAAAGGGATTGAGCATCCGTAATCTCAAAATCATAGATAGCACTACCATAAGTTTGTTTAGTGATCTCTTAGGCGGAGTAGGACGAAACCCATTAGAGGGATCGAGAAAGAAGGGCGGAATTAAGGTTCATACGCTCATGGATGCATTTAGCGGGGTAGCTGAATTTATCCGCATCACAGCAGCCAAGGAGCACGACCGGAAATTCCTGTATCATATAAAACTCGTTCCCAATAGCTGGGTGGTTTTTGACAAGGGATATAACCCGTTCAGGCAATTTGTGAAATGGAATAACGAAAAAATATGGTTTGTTACTCGAATGAGAGAGAACGCTCTCTTCCATGTTACCAAAGTGTTGAAGGATAAGACACGAAAGAAAAAAGCCATTGGAGTTATTAAAGAGCAGCTTATTACTATTCCCTACAAGAATGAACAAAAGGAAGACTTGCGCTTAAAACTCAGACGAATAACCTTCAAGGCTGAAGAGGGCAAAACATACATCTTCATGACTAATAACTTTACCCTGCCCGCTGATCAGATTGCACTCATTTACAAAAACAGATGGATGATTGAATTACTCTTCAAGCAAATTAAACAAAACTTTCCCTTGCGATATTTTTGGGGAGAAAGCGAAAATACTATTAAGATACAAGTCTATTGCGTACTCATTGCTCAATTGCTTATGGTTGTAATAAGAAAAAAAGCATCAACAAAAAAGTCGTTTGCCAATATGATCACCGTTATCAGGTTGCATTTAATGAGTTATGTTAATTTATTTGCATTCATTAAAGACACTTACTCCGCTTGGAAAAAAGCGAAACCACCTCCATTATTATTCGCTTGATTTTTATTTATACCAACTACCCACGAATCTAAATGCATCAAAATCATGCTTTCTTACTCTGGGAATTATGATATTATGCCTAATTTAGTCGGACAATAATGTAATAATAACAATTATTTTGTTTGTTAAAACTACTAATGCTCAAACATGGAATTGGGCTAAAAGTGCAGGAGGCTTAAACGGTGATCCATCTGGAATAGTTGTGAAAGA
>JANXWM010000488.1 GCA_025351145.1 Chitinophagaceae bacterium | reverse complement strand
TGTTAGCATCGTATGAATAATTAGTAATGCTTTGTGCCTTCCATTTGTTCACAAGCCAAAAATCTGTTGACAAAGTAGACACTTTTTGAAATGAGGTATAGGTATAACTAAACCTTAGCAGATTTACCCAGTTACCATTATTAATGGATTGAAAAAGCGCCTGGTTTACTGTGCCGTTGGCATTGTTGGTATAAGTAATTAAAGATGCATCTAAATAAGTTGATGTGGCAACATTCCATTCCTGGTCAAGCGTGGTTATAAGAAAACAGTTAGCATCGTAAGTAAGGGTGGATTTACTTAAATGCTGATAAACGCCATTTACGCTTGTATCAGTTTCAATGGTTTTTAGTTTTTGAGCCTGCAATACTGCGGCAAAGCCGAGGCAAATAATAACTAAGTTTAAATGTTTCATGGGTCTTATTTTTTATAATTGTATGTAAAATTTTTTTCAGATTAGCGTTGGTATATAAATATTCATTGAAATACGGTTTTATAAAATTATTAAAATGAAGTAAGAATAGGCAAATTATTTTCAAGTGCTTTTTAGCACAATATTTATTGTAGAACGGAATGATTCATTTGCTTTTTTCTGCTCAATATTGTTCAGGCTGTACAAGAGTGCGACGCAAGAGGCGATGCTATGAAAAGCCAAAGCCGGGTTCATAAAAATCTGTATCAGTTATTCGCTGAATGCTTTTTCTTTGTACTGAATTAATATGGGAAAAATCTTTTACATACTTTTTGTGCAACTTTATCCTCTTGCTGCACGCATTGCTGCGCTGTTCAATAATAAAGCAAAGCTCTGGGTGCAGGGCCGCCGCGATATTTTTGCCACAATAAAAAATGCACTGGAGAAAGATACAGCTGACCGTATTTGGGTTCACTGCTCATCACTTGGTGAGTTTGAACAGGGCAGGCCATTAATGGAAGCCCTTAAAAAAAATTACCCGCAGCACAGCATTGTGCTTACTTTTTTTTCCCCATCGGGTTATGAGCACGAGAAAAATTATAATGGGGCAGACCATATTTTTTACATGCCCATTGATTCACGAAACAATGCTGAACAATTTTATAACCTGGTGCAGCCGAAACTGGTGCTGTTTATTAAATATGAGTTCTGGTTTTATTACCTGGATGAAGCTAAAAAAAGAAACATCCCATTGCTGCTGGTTTCGGGGATGTTTAGAAAAAGCCAGCTTTTTTTTCAATGGTATGGCGGGTTTCACAGGAATATGCTCCAATGCTTTACACATTTATTTGTGCAGACTGAAACTGCCCTGCAATTATTAAACGCAATAAATATTCAAAACACATCAGTAAGCGGCGATACCCGTTTCGACAGGGTTTTGGAAATTGCCAGTCAGTTTAAGCCCATACCTGCAATAGCAAATTTTTGTGAAGGAAAAACGGTGATTGTTGCGGGCAGTACCTGGCTGGAAGACGATGAAGAGCTGGATCATTTCGCCAACAGTCATCATGAATACCGGTTTATAATTGCGCCGCACAGTATTGCAGAGATTCGTTTGCAGGAATGTGAAAAACTTTATAAACATTCGATGCGGTATTCTGCATGGATCCAAATGGAAACCGAAAGCCCGCAGGCTACTTTTAATACCCTCATCATAGATAACATAGGTATGCTTAAACGGTTGTATGCTTATTCAACCATAAGTTATGTAGGCGGGGCTTTTGGAGGCGATGGGGTACACAATGTGCTGGAAGCGGCAGTGTATAACAAGCCGGTTGTTTTTGGGCCTGTGTACGAAAAATTTGCAGAAGCTGTTGAATTGGTTGAGCAGGGTGGGGCGTTTACTGTAATAGATGCTATTGAACTGGAAGACACTTTGGATGAACTCCTGAACGACAAAGAAGTATATAACAAAGCAGCAGCTGTTGCCGGTAATTATGTAAAACAAAAAGCAGGGGCAACGGCGGGCATTATGTCATTCATTCAGGAAAAACGCCTTCTCACCAACTGATCAAAATGCTGTACAGTTTCGCTGCTGTCTACCCAGCCAATTTTTAATTTTAATTCACGCTGAATCCAGTATTCAGCTTCGGGCAAAATATTGAATGAGTTGATGGTTTTTATGCTGCGTTCATACATAATTTCATCGCCGCGAAATAATTCATTAATAAAAACAAACCGGTCGTTTATGCCAATTGCTTTTCGTAAATCTTTTAAAGGGGTTTCTTTCAAGGCACTGCCCAGTTCTGTTTTTTCTGTTTTCAACCTGTCGTTCAGGCTCTCTTCCTGGGTTGCAATCGCATCGTTCAGTTCAAATACTTCTTTCGGCTGGTAAGCGAATGTGGGTATGTCGGCAAGCTGCCGGGAATAGGATGGCGTTTCAATTTCTGGTTGTTTTACTTCAGCAGGTTTAATAATTTCCGGCTCTCTCAAAACAGGTGCAGGAATTTCGGCTGCCGGTTCTTCTTTTTCTTCAATGGGAGCATTATAGACTGGCTGCTCTGCCACACCGGCCGGAGGTTCGATAACTGCTTCCTTCTCCACAACAGGCTCGTAATAATGTTCTTTTGGCGGTTTAGGTACTTCATAAACCGGCTTGTTTATTACAGGGGTTTCTATAGTTGCCCTGCTTATTCCTTCGGGCATTATTACAGCTACTTTTTTTCCTGAAAATATCGCCTGCTTATTTAGTTCCTGCAGTTCATTCATTAACATCTGCGCCGTTAATCTTAAGCTGTCAACTTCAGCGTGTTCATCATATTGTTCCTGCAAACGTTTAATTAAAGTACCTATTTTTTCCATCGGATAATATACATTTGGGGTTAACAGGTTTTAAAGGCATTTACCTGAAAACCAGGATGATTAAATGATGGTTTAAAATTACATGCTTTTATTTTAGATGTTCTTAAGTTTTACACAATGTTTATAGAACCAAGTATTTCAGGTGAGCGCAGAGGATGGATTGAAGTTATTTGCGGCTCCATGTTCAGCGGTAAAACCGAAGAGCTGATACGCCGTTTAAAACGTGCAAAAATCGCCAATCTTAAAGTAGAAATATTTAAACCTGCTATAGATAAACGCTACGACGAATCGCAGGTGGTAAGTCACGATGCAAACGTAATACAATCCACACCCATAGATAATTCGCAAACCATTTTACTAATGGCAACCGGCGTAGATGTGGTAGGTATAGATGAAGCGCAGTTCTTCGATGCAGAGATAATGCATGTATGCGAAACCCTTGCAGCACGTGGCACAAGGGTTATTGTGGCCGGCCTTGATATGGATTATTTAGGTAAGCCTTTCGGCCCAATGCCGCAACTGCTTGCCATTGCAGATTATATAACAAAACTGCATGCCATCTGTGTTAAGTGTGGCAATATTGCCAGCATATCTTACCGCACAACCACGCAGGAAGGCCAGTTTCTCCTGGGCGAAAAAGATCATTACGAGCCCCGTTGCCGCAAATGCTACAACGAGAAAGATTAAGTTCGGTAAAATCATTTTGAACCTAACAGCAGCAACATGTATGAGGCTTCTCTTGCGTCGCACTCTTGTACTTTCTGGGCAACAAGCAGCAGTTGGCTTACTGTATTAACCCGCGGCGATACATGTAAAACCCTAAAAATAAATTCTCATAGATGCCCTGATGGTGGTAGCGTTTGCATAAAAAAAACGCCTTACAAAACCACCAACCTGAATTTTGCCGGATTTTAGCATATACAGGTAATTACCTTCTGCAATAAAATCATCTTTACCGCCATTGGTGTAACTGTTCTTTATAAAAATGGGTGTACAGTCAACATAATTTTTTTTGCTCAGTTTGTACACGCAAATTGTTTGAAGCATATACCCGTTCAATGCTTTATTGTCAGCAGGTATTTTACCATTAACAATTTCGCTGCTGTACACATAAGAAACGTTGGGAAAAGTAGAGAACTTGCCAAAAATAAAAGCTGTTGAAACGCCGGGGGCAACAACCCACCTTCCCCGGCCAAGACCATCATCACGGTTACCTGAGGGCAGGTACGAATCAATGGTAAAACCGAATGCCCCCGGCTTTTTAGAATAATCTTTATACGGCACCCATAAATAACGCAGGCGGGTATCACCTGCCCCAAATTTACCCGAAGAAGTTGCATACAATAAAGGGAATTCAATATGAAATGCGTTCTTCTGATCCCTCGATGCCCATACAAAATTGGCCCGGTAGCCATAAGTTCTGTTGCCGTTTTTAAGAAAAGTATATTCAAGGTTATTGCTTAACCGGGTATAAAGGTTTGTGGGGCGGGAAGGGTCAATATGTGGGGTAATGCTATCCTGCCCAATAACTTTTATTGCTGATAAAAACAATGCACACGTAACAAATAAAAACTTTAAAATTTTGCTGGCCTTCATTAAACGGAAGGTACAACGCACAAAATAAAAAACAATAAATTTAAGCCAATGTAATTTTTGTTCCCGTTTGTGCGGCTTTGTAAATGGCTTCAATTATCCTGATGTCTTTTATTCCCTCTTCGCCTGTAATATGCCGTGGTAAAGGCTTTTCGGCTAAAATTAATTTTCCTATTTCATCCAATTGGGTTGTTTGCTGGTTGATGTCGGGAAAACTCAAATCGCCTTTACTTGTTTTTCCTTTGAACGGGCCATAGCTAAGGCCCGGACTTAATTCAAATTCTCCGTTATCGGCCGAAGCAAAAAACCTGTCAATATTATAACCGTACGAACTGGCCGAATTACATACAGCGCCGCTTGCAAATTCTAATTGCCATGTTATAGCTTCTTCCACCTGTGCAAAAAGTTTTGGGCTCATTACCGGACTAAATTGCGCCTGCACAGCAATGGGCTCTTCGCCCAGCACATACCTGCAGCTTTGAATGCAATAAATACCCAAATCCATCAGCGGGCCGCCACCTGCCATTTTTTTATTTAAACGCCATTCCTTTTGATCATTAAAGTCGCATCCCTGCAACGCTTTCGCTTCGTCGTAAGTTTTATAACCAAGTGAAGCTTCAATAAAACGTACCTGTCCAAAAATCTTTTCCTGCCCCAATCTTTTAATTTCGAGATGATATGGTTCATAATGCAACCGATAGCCAACAGCGAGTTGTACACCTGCATCGTTACAGGCTTTTATCATTGACTCACAATCTTTAACCGATGTTGCCATTGGCTTTTCAGTAATAACATGTTTGCCTGCTTTTGCGGCTCTTATTACAAATTCTTTGTGCATGGCATTTGGTAAAACCACATACACTAAATCAATGTCTTTATTGTTTACAATCGCATCAAAGTTTTGATAACTATAGATATTCTTCTCAGGGATATTGTATTGTTTTTTCCATGTTTCAGCTTTTTCAGCATGACCTGTTGCAATGCCTGCCAGCCTGCAATACTGCGATGTTTCTAAGCCATCTGCTAAAGCACCCGCATAATTTCCAAGGCCGCAAAGTGCAATATTTAGTTTTTTACCATCATAGTTTTTTTTCTTTTCTCCATAGGGTATAATATAGGATGGCAGGGCAATTGCGGCTGTTGCGGCACCAGCACCCATACTTAAATTTTGAAGGAATGAGCGGCGTGATAAATTTTTCAATTTCTGTTATTCTTTGTTTCGTTAGTAATAGTTACTGCCTGAATATTACACTTTACTAAAAATTATTTAACCAGTATTTGAAGTTTGTTGAGCTTCCGTTGTGTCACTCACTTGTACGTTCTGATTATACTTCGGCTACAGGCTGCACGCACAATCTGCATGCAAAAAAATGCAACAGCTTAAACTTGCAGCCAAAAGCTGAATAGCATGCTGCTGTACAAGAGTGCGACGCAAGTAAAGCTTAATGCTTATTCTTATGCCCGGTTCAAAACATGCTTTTAATTATGCGGAGTTTATGTGTGCGCTTGCCCGTAATGCTGTTTACAATACCAAGATTATCTATTGTATCTATGCGCACATAACCCGATGCGTGAATGATAGACTCGCTGCCAAGCAGCATACCTACATGAATAATATCGCCGCTTTCGTTATCGAAAAAAGCAAGGTCGCCGCATACGGCCTGCTGAAGAAAATCTACTACCGTTCCCTGCGTTACCTGCTGGTAAGCATCGCGCTGCAAAGCAATGCCCATCATCTTAAAAACCTTTTGGGTAAACCCGCTGCAATCAATGCCAAACGAACTTTTGCCGCCCCATAAATACGGGGTATTTAAAAACAGCATCGCCATTTTTTCTGCAGTTGAACTGTTCGCTTTTATTTCCGCTGCAGAAACATAACCGTTAAGCGGGTATTCAATTTTATATGCACCAAGATCAAGATTGTTATACACCGGTGTAGCAACGGGCAAATGAATATGACTGTTATTCAGCAACGCCGATACGCCGGTTTTGTTTACATAGCCTTTCAGCTCAAAAGCAATACCAGCGGGCAGTTCGGCTATCTGGTTATTCATGCACCAGCCTTCGTAGCCATCGTAATCGCAGCGTACAAGTGTAAAGAGTTTTTCTTCTTCCAGCACTTCGGCCTGCTCGCCAAATAGTAACTGGCTCGTCATTTCCATTTTATAAGAAGGTGCTGCCCACAAAGGGCAAACCGCGGCAATACTTATTACTTTGCGCATAGGATTATTTGCGGGTAAGTTATGGAATTTACAAAACCCTGCATCCTGATAACAGTAAAATATTTACTTTAACGGCGTGAACAAAAATTCATCTGCACATATCAGCGACAACGAATTGCTTGAAAAGTTTTATGCCGATAAAAACAACCAGTGGTTGGGCATATTACTTCAGCGGTATACCTTGCTGCTTTTGGGTGTTTGTATGAAATATCTTAAGAACGAAGAAGAGGCAAAAGATGCTGTGCAGCAGGTTTTTTTAAAAGTAATTTCGGAGCTGCAGAAATACAGGGTGGATTATTTTAAAAGCTGGGTTTATATGGTGGCACGCAACCATTGCTTTATGCAGTTGCGCGA
>JANXWM010000473.1 GCA_025351145.1 Chitinophagaceae bacterium | reverse complement strand
GTCGCGGGTTAAGTCTTCACCTGCATGCTGTATTTGTGTAAAGGGGGGTAAATTGAATCCGGCTCCAAGTAAAAATACAGCAACCAATACGGCAGCTACAAAAAACTCATTTTTAATTTTTCCTTCTTTACGTTCTTTGGTATATACTTTTAAAGAGCCCCAGTTATTCTTAATATGAAAAATTGCGAAGCCGATAAACAGTAACCCGAACAAAACATGAATCGTTGTTACTGCTTCTGGTTTTAAACCAAAATAAAGCAACAGGCCGGTAGTGGCTAACGATAAAAAGGCTAATGCAATAATAAGACTGATGACATTTTTATTTTTCATATAGAGGAGGATGCTGATTGTTACAGTGATGAATAAAGTTATTCAGTACAAGAGTGCGACGCAAGGAACGATGATTAGTGTATCAAAAGCTGGGTCAATAAGCTCTATAATAAAAGCCGGGGTTTGCAAACAAACTTTACCGGCTTTTTTGCCCCCAGCTTTTTTATTATTGTGCTCCCTGCATTGCATCTGATGTGCCTGAGCTGTTCATGTTTTTGCGTTTGAATAAACTGATATCCATTTTACCGAAACGGTAGCTGAAATTTAAACGGAACATTTGCGGGTCACGTATACGGTTGTAGTTCTGAGTAAAATAAGCGCTCTGTGAATACTGGTTGGTATTGCGTGTTGCAAAAATGTCGTTTACACTTAAAGAAACTGAAGCTGCATCATTTTTAAGGAATGTTTTCTTAACTGCTATATCCATTCCCCAGAAAGGTTTGATGTAACCCTGTGATGCACTCTGTGCCTGGCCAAAACCACCTGGTCCGCCAAATCCGCCACCACCACTGTTAATTGGCAAATTGGTTTTGCTCTGGTAGATTGTTGTGAGCTGCACTGTGAATTTGGATGGCAGTTTAAAATTACTGTTGAACTTGCCAAACCAACTCCAGAGCGCGTTCTGTGAAGTGCCATCAATATTATCTGTATTGATCTTTGAATTGTAGATGTTGATATTGGTTGAAATATCCCACCACTTTTTCAGATAGTTTGTTGAAGTAATTTCTGCGCCTGCAGAGTAACTTGAATTTGCATTGATATAGGTATTAACCAAATACTCCGCTCCTGTAATTGGATCAATCTGCTGATCCAGGTAACGTGTAATTAAATCTTTTTTATGCCTGTAATATAAAGACGCAAGGAGGGTATTATTACCTGTGAATGTTTTAAGATAAGAGAAGTCAAACGACTGTGTAAACTCAGGCACGAGGCCTGGATTACCTTTAGTAATATTCAGTTTATCTGTGTAATCTATAAAAGGAATCGTCTGGAAAAAGTTAGGCCTGTTAATGCGGCGTGTATAACTGATCTGAAACTCCTGTTTGTTCTTTAATTTCTGACTTAAGAATACAGAAGGAAATAAACTTACAGGATATTTATTGGCGAATTTATCTCCGGTGTTTGTGAGTGTGCCTGAATAGTCTGAGCTTTCAGCACGCAAGCCAACCTTGTATCCAAAATCTTTTATAGTACTTGATATACTTGCATAAGCCGCATATACATTATCGGTGTTTTTATAATTGCTGGTTGCAGAAGGAACGAGCAAATAATCATTTGCTGAATCGTTGAAGAAATAATTATATTGATTGTTTACCCTGCTGCGGATAGCAACCCTGGCACCGGTTTCAAGTTTTGTTTTTTTGGTCAGCGGATTTGTATAATCTGTTTGAAACGTAAAGTTTTTATCGCTGCCATCGCCCATTACTTTTTGTAATTCAGTTCCAGCCAAAGCGCCTGATAAAGTTGAATAAAAGTTTGTGGTGTATAAAGAGTTGTTTAAATTTTTACCACCGAAATAGTTTGCATCGGCAGTTAGTTCTTCGCCTTCTTTAGTAAATAAATGTTTCATACCAAATACCAGGCCTTTACCATCAAACTGCCTGTGGCCCGTAGTTGTACGATCACTGTACGTTGATGTTTTCCCTGCATTAAAAAGGCTATCGGTTGTAATATTAATAACCTCGTTGGGGTTAAATTCGCCATGCACTCTTATGCCTGATAAAGACAGTGTGGTTTTGTTGGTAATAAAATAATCAAGGCCCAGCTTGGCGAACAGGAACCCACCTTTTGTTTTATTGTAGTTATTTTGAAAAACAGATGTTTGTGGCACATCCAGTAAATTCAAACGGTCTGTTGTACCGGAAGTAACACCTTTATTCTGGTTACCCATAACACTTGCAGATAAATTGATCTTGCCCTGGCGCATACTAAAATCGCCACCGCCATTCATTGCACCTCTTTTATCTACGCCTGCCCTAACGTTTCCGTTATAACCTGTTTTGCGGTTCTTCTTTAGTATAATATTTAATATGCCTGCACCGCCGCCACTTGCATCATACTTTGCAGAAGGGTTGGTAATTACTTCTACGCTTTCAATAGCATCTGCAGGAATCTGATCCAATGTTAATGTTGTTGGTCTTCCATCTACAAATATTGTTGGTGTGCTGTTGCGCACTGATACGTTGCCGTCAATATCAACGTTAACCGATGGTACGTTACGCATAACATCTAAAGCTGTTCCACCTGCACTTACAATATTCTTTTCTACATTAAAAACTTTCTTATCAATATCCAAACGCATTTGCGGTGCTACTGAAACCACCGTTACACCAGCAAGTTCTTTTGCATCGCTGGTTAATTTTATCTTGCCTAAATCTTTATCGAATGCATTCAGCATACCGCTCATTGCACTCATAGCTGCAGCAGGATCGCTGGAAGCTGCAGCAGATGGCTTTGCTGCATTGGGGTCCATCTTCATCTGAAAAGAAACAGCTTGTTCAATAGGTTTAAAACCTGTTGCGCTGATCTTCATTTTAAGTGGCCCAAATATTGGAAGCTCTTCAAAGCTGAATTCACCATTGGCTTTTGTAATAATAGCTTTTAGCAAAACATCTTTTTTCTTTTTGGTGACAGTGTCAAATTTGTTTTGCAACAGTACTACCGATACATCGCTCACCGGTTTGCCTAAACTGTCAACGATCTTGCCATACACATGGCCCATGTTCGGTACGGATTTTCCTGCACCGCCCGGTGCGCCGGGAAACTGTGCAAATACACCCGCCGACAAGATCATTGCACTTACTATTAGTACTAAACTTTTCATACTTTATTTCTTTTAATGATGCGAAGCTATTACCTGCACCCCTTTATTAAGATCAAATGCGACGAGAGGAAAAAATCTTGCGACGAAAGGAAATCTAAAGTTTACAGCTGTTAGTAAGCATTTCTATGAACCAGGCTATATATATCTGTGAATCGTTCCTTGCGTCGCACTATTGTACTGCATATCATTTTGGAACACTAAAGGCAAAAACAAAACTGCAATCAAAGAACATAGCCGTTGAAATGCTGTAAAATATTTCAGCATTTTTCAGTGAACTTAATGGCATAAAAAGAATAAAGCCTGCAAGTGCAGGCTTTATTCTTTTACAATTATATAGTTCCAAATGTAAGCTGTAAATTAATTCTTAGGCGCTCCCGGCGGTGGTGGCGGCATTCCCGGAGGCGGTCCACCTGCACCCATTTTTTGCATTTGCTCTGCAATCCCCTTTGCATCGGGGTGTGGAATGCCTCTGTGACAGGTAACACAACTTATCACATGAATGGTATCCGGCTGGGTAGAGTTATCAAAATTGAAATGTTCAACATTCACACTCTTTGTCATTTTCAACATATAGCGTGCAATGCCTTTCTCTTCTTTATCATCACTTGGCATATCCCATCCTGATCTCCAGTCATCGCCGGTGTGCACATGGCAGTAACCGCACTTAACTCCTAAGGCCTCAGTAAAACCTTTCATTACCTTATCAAGGTCTTCCTTGCTTATATCTTTTGGTAATACCTGGAGATTCTTGTACCCATCCTGCACAGGTGTTTTTGGGGGGTTATAAGCGGCCATGCCAAAAATGACAAAGGCACTTAAAAATAAAATTACGCTGGCTTTGTTCTTGTTGGTTGTTATCATTGTTTTTAAATTTTCGAGGGTAAATTAAATAAAAGCATAGATATAAAATGATTTTTTTTATTTGGCAATAAATTCTTAAAGCAACATTTTTATCATGTCTGCAGCCTTTTCAGCAATCATTATTACAGGTGCATTTGTATTGCCCGACACGATGTTAGGCATAATAGATGCATCTATTACCCGCAGGTTATTTATACCATAAACTTTTAACTTATCATCAACAACACTTGCATCGTCATTACCCATTTTACATGTGCCAACAGGGTGATATAATGTTTCAATGCCTTTGGTAATGTGGGCTTCCAATGCTTTGTCATCAAACTTATCTGTGGGGAAATACAATCCGCCTTTGCGGCACTTATCAAAAGCCTGAGCCCGCAGTACATCCATACTTTTCTTCAAAGCCTTTAATAAAATATGCTTATCATTTTCAGCTTGCAAAAAATTGGGTTGAATGAACGGTGCTGTCCTTGCATCATATTCCCTTAAACCAATAAAGCCACGGCTTTCAGGTCTTAGCAGAATAGCCATAATACTAAACCCATCAGTTTTAGGGAACGTAGAAAGATCATACATGTCCGTGCTGTAATCATTGCCCACATGCAGGGGAATAAAATGAAACTGTATATCGGGCCGGTTTAATTTTTCATCGCTTTTTAAAAAGGCATTTGCTTCCAGCGGACTGTTTGCGAGCGGCCCTTTTTTAAAAAGCAAATGCTGCAGAATTGCTTTATCCATATTCAATGGCTTAAGCAAACTGTTACCCGAGGTAACGGTTGAAAGACAGCTTGCGCCGCTCCACAAATGATCCTGCAGGTTTTTACCAACGCCGGGTAAATGATGTTTTACTTCAACCCCGGCTCGCTTCAATTCATCTGCTTCACCAATACCAGAGAGCATTAATATTTGTGGCGACTGAATAGCTCCGGCACTTAAAATAATTTCTTTATTGCAGTAAATTTTTTCTGTTGTTTGTGCACCGGTAAAAACTTCAACGCCTATTGCTCTATCATTTTCTATAATGATCTTTTTTACAAACACATTCGTTTTTACAGTAAGATTTTTTCTTTGCAAAACAGGTTTAAGAAATGCAGATGCCACACTGTGCCGCTGATTATTTTTAATGGTAAACTGGAGCATCGATGCGCCTTCCTGTTCAGCGCCATTATAATCATCATTCCGCGGTATGCCGCACTGGGTGCAGGCTTCAACAAATACTTCTCCCAAACCAGAGGGTTGTTCTGCATAAGTAACATTAAGCGGGCCATCGCTTCCATGATAATCATTTTGCAGTTGTTCATTATGCTCGCTCTTTTTAAAATATGGCAGCACATCATTGTAACTCCATCCATTATTACCAAAAGATGCCCATTCATTATAGTCCTCTTTATTGCCTCTTACATAAGCCATGGCATTGGTAGAACTGCAGCCACCCAATGTTTTGCCACGTGGTATATAAATGCGCCTGTCATCAACATATTGCTGCGGTTCTGTATAAAACCCCCAGTCAACATTTGTATGGTTTAGTTTGCTGTATGCACCCGGAATATGTATCTCCATTTTTTTATCGGCAGGCCCTGCTTCTAATAATAAAACATTTACAGAAGCATCTTCTGTTAAGCGGTTGGCAAGTACACAACCTGCAGAACCTGCTCCGATAATAATGTAGTCGAATGCCATATTTTATTTTTTATATTGGGCCAAACTGCAGTACAACTATGAAGCTTTACTTGCATCGCACTCTTGTACTGACTAATACAAGGCATCAAGGCAAAGAGGCAACAGGCAAAGAGTAGCCGCCATGGCTGCATAATGTTCCGAAAGTACAAGAGTGCGACGCAAGGAACGATTCATTGAAATACCAATGCCCGGTTAAAAAAAATTATTTCAAAATTTGTGTTACGGCATTTTTAAGCTCATCAATATTTCCCTCGCAACAATCTATATAACTGTAAATACCCATTACCGGCGGAAGAGCTGCATCTTTATAGAGATATATTGTTTTTATTACCGGTTGCTTTGTGTTGTATTCTTTTAGTTTGGCGCACTGAAACTCATCCCAGCAAACATTGGATGCACTGTACTGCGGCGATAAAATACAGATGACCTGCTTTGAATTTTGAATGGCATCAGAAATATTTTTGATCCATAAACCGCCGGGCGCAATACTATCGCGGTCGTAAAAGATATTGAGGTTTTGGCTGGCGTTTTTTAACTCCGTTACAAACTCCAGCACTTCTTTACCGCATACATGCGCATAGCTGATAAAATAATCGAAGGATGCTGGAACCTTAGTATCAGTATTTGAAATATCCGTCTGATTACCGGCAGTTTCTTTGGTTTCACTTTTTTGAATCAATTTTTTTATAATGTTTCGTTCATCTTCATTTTCTGCAGCTTCATACAAATCCTGCAGCAGGTAATCCATTACTTTTTCTTCTATCAACAGGCCGATCTTGTCAGCAATTTTTTGTTTCCATGTGCGGCGCTGCCAGGTATGCACAGCATCTTTTTTTTCAATACCGGTTTCTTTAACGGTATCCTCCTGCTGCTGCATTTGAAAAGCAAAATTTTTAAATATTTGCAGGCTTACAGCAATGTCGTTTTGATTGTAAACAAAAAGTTTGAGGCAATCTATTGGCAGCCCCTGCTGAAGCCAGAATATTGCCGCAGTAACAATTGCGGGCAATATTAAATCTATGGATGCCTTTTGATTGCCTGTTGCAAGCATGGGCATAGCAACGGTATTGATATCTAATGCAGGCCTTTGCATTTTTGTTTCTGTAGTTTCAATATCAGGGATCAAAAAATTATTGAGGCAGCGAAAAACATTGGAAACTACCTCTTCAGGTTTGTTGCTTAAAATCCTTGGCTCAAAACATAAAAAACGTTTTGTATTGAATTGCTGTTGCATTGCCGGTGCCAATTCTTGAGATAACCAGCACCCAAGTTGTGTGGTTAAGTCAACCTGTTTATGTTCAGCAAGCGTTGCAAAGTTTAATCCTTTACTAAACAGCGCCCCAATCAATGTGCCCGGTAATGGGTCATAATTATTTGGATAGGCAGAAACAACCATAATGTCTGTGGCATGCTCATACGAAACAGCAGATAAATCGCCATGAATCAGCTGAATTACTGCATTGCCGGAGGGGCGGTTAATTTTTATTTCGCTGAGAAGTTCCATTCAAATGAATACGGTTAAATACTTAAGCTGTTGTTTCGGTACCATCTGGATATTCCAGGTGCAGCTCATGTTCCAGGTGCAATTCTTCGCCATTTTTTAAATGCACTTTTACATATAATGTAAAAGTACCCCAGCCACTTGCTTCCAAAAGAAATTTAGATTTTCTGTTCCTCATATCGCGCCGTGGATTATAAAAAGTAGGATGAAGCACGTAAGTAACGTAATCAATTTTATCAAGTGCCTCTCCATTGGCTTCGAGCCATACCCACCATTCCCAGTAATCGTCTCCTTTATATTTGTATCCCTGCTCTACCCAGTAAGTGCTTTGTGATTTAAATTTTGGAGCTTCCATAATATTTTATCCTTGAGAAAGGTTAATTGATAAAAATTCGAGTGATTCATAATCTGAAGACCAGATGGCATTACCGGCAATAACTTTTACCTGCACCATGCCAATATCTTCGGGCAGGTTTTTAAGATCAATACAAATGCCACCTGCAATTTTAAGAAGAGGGGCTTTCATTTCAGGAGATTCCCAACTGCCAATCATATACCTGTAAGTACATTCAACCCTTCCCTGGTTTATAAGCGGCCTTATCTCTGTTATAAATTCGGGGGGTGCAAGAAAGCGCAGCCTTTTATTCATGTACACCCTCCTTAATTTACAAAGCACTTCCACAACCTTTAGTATTAATTTATCTTTCGCATCCTCATTAAAAGGTATATGCTGCACATTCCCTATCATACCCTGGTTCCAGTCAACTTTTTGCTCAATAAAAGGAATGGTTTTTTTTCTTTACCGTTAGCATAACCATATTCGTCTCGTACCCAATCGTGCGTTGTAAATTTTCCATTTTGTTTTTCATCCCTTGGCGTAAAGAAACCAAGCAGGGCATCACATTCATCTATCCTGTTTTTTACACCAACAGTAAGTACATCGCCATATATATCTTCGCCAGATAATATTTCACCATCAAAAATTTCTATTAGCGGAAAGATTAACTCTTTAATCCATGCATCCCGCTGGTTATAACCAAATCCCACAAAAACTTTCATATTAAATTAGTTGAGTAATTGTTTAATCAGTTATCCATTACTTTAACCAAATCATACAGGTGAAATTTTTATATTTTAAACCCTGCAGGAAAATGTGCGTCCTTCACTTTAGCAGCAGCATCAGCACTACCAATATCGTAAAGTTCGAAACGGCTTGCGGCATTGCTCATTTCCGTAAGGCCGTCTACCTGCTCTTTTGTATAAGGTTTATTCATTAGTTTGGTAAGGTTATCTGCGTCGATCCACATATTATAACGCAGGTACGATAATAGCCCTTTTCCATTTTCATCTGGAAGCAGAAGGTCTTCCTGCAGGTCGCCAATTTCTCCATCGATTTGCCATGCAGTTGGTGACTTAGACAGCCATTGCAGTATGGCCTGGTTATGCCAGCTTGCATCCTGCATAAACATATCCGGTATTTGCTGTGCCCAGTTTAGCAGGTTATTGTCCCTAATATCCTGAGGCAGCCTGTTCAACCTGCCCATACCTGTGCCAACCGATACAACAAGAATATTATCTTCCCCGTGTTTCCAGTGAAAAGGAAAGCCCTTAAGGGTTGCTACCATTAGCAGCTGTAATGCCGGGTTGTTTGCCATACTTACGCCGCCATCTACAAAAGCAGCAGACGACATACCACCGCCTACTTCAATTACCTGCGGAATAAAATAGCTTGGTGCTGCAGCACTTGCCCTTACTGCTTTCCATAAAGGGATGTCTTTGTTTTTTCCATCGGGGGTATTAAAATATTTTCCGTTAGGGTGGTTGATGAGCGGCCATACACTATTGGTATCTGCACGTTTGGCTACAACACATAACCCTGTTTTTATTTTATCGCTTTCAAGCGTTATTTCGCCAAATAATTTCTGTAGTTCATGTTCCAGCGGGCCTGCATCGTAACCGGCTTTTACCAGTTCACCGAGTTGAAAAACATTCCACCATTTGTATTTTTTGGCGAATATCTTCCCGCCTAAATCAAAATACATATTTTTTATATCTTCTACTTTCATGCCAATGGCAAGGCAGGATGCGATAATGGAACCGGTACTGGTACCGCCAATTAAATCAAAATAATCGCATAACCTGAAATCTGGGTTATTGCCATTTTGTACACGAAGAATATCTTCAATTTTTTGCAGGTAGCCGAGTGTTAATGCGCCGCGTATGCCGCCGCCATCTAATGCAAGGATTCTTTTTGGCGTTTGATCGAACAGGTGATTTTGTAATGACATAAGGCAGGTTTTTAGTGTAATTTATTGTGGTTTTTTATTTTATTCTTTAAAGAGCATTTTTTTGAGCCCAACTAAAGTTCTTCTATGAGACTTTACTTGCGTCGCACTCTTGTACAGAAGAACGCAAATGAACAGTGAACAACGAACAGCGAAAAATTCAAAAATTGCATTTCACTATTTGCCTATTGCCTCTTTGCCTTGCTGCCTTTCTTGATTCAGTACAAGAGTGCGACGCAACAATGTTTAATAGTATTCCTTGTGCCGGGTACATAAAATTACTTTTTGCTTTTCATGAACTGATTGTGAAATACAGTTTTGTTTCTGCATTACTCAGGGTTACTAAATTTTTGAATAAGCGGTTCCAGTTCTGAAGTATCTTCTGCCCGGTCCTTTTTACCAAAAGAAGTTATTACAATGCAATAGGAATTCATGCACGGATATTTTTCAGTGTTAAAAATTCACAGCAGCATTTACTTATCCTTTTCGGCTGAAGTATCTGTTTCATCGGTTGCTTCGGTAGTATCTGCTGTATCAGTTGCGCCAGTTCCGTCTGTGGCATCAGCAGAAGTTGTATCAGTTACTGTTGTGCCTGCGGTATCAGCAGGCTTTCCCGCTGTTGCATCAGTATTATCAGCTGCAGCTGGCTCAACAACAGTATTATCTTTTGCGGCTCCTCCGTTATCTTCAACCTCGGGATCGGGTGGTGCAGCTGGAAGTGCTTTTATTTCGTCTTCTTTCTTTGACCAAACAGCTTTCCAGGTTTCATTTTCTTTTGCAAGCAGTGACTCAATATTCATCACAAATTTTTGGTAAGCTGATTCATCATCATAAGGTGGTGCGCCTGCTTCAAATAAAAATTTTTCTTTTTTCATTGATTCGAGGGTAGTGCGGTAGGTAAGCCAGTTCTCCTGGTATTTATTAAGCTGGCGCAGGCTGGTAAGTATTACAATTGCTACACCCAATATACCAACAATAAATCCCAAATATGCCTGGGTGGTTTGATAGCCTGATAAAAGCGGCACCAATGCGGCCGCAACAATTTCCATTACTTTAATCGTTTTATACCGGGTTTGGTTCCACTTGCTTTTTCCTTCCATCCAATTGATCTGGTCTTCAACACGTTCTTTGAGATATGTTGCGCTGTCCATAATAAAGGGTTTTTATTTAGTTATAAATATAATACTTTTTATTTTGCAATAACAGCAATTAATATGTTCCAAACTTCTTCTTTTTTTTAAGCGTTCTGGTGCTCTTCTTCGGTAGATAGTTAAGCAACAATGCAATGAGATAAAAGATAAATACTGTTCTGATGACCCGCAGCCGCAGGACCGGAATAGTGAAAGCAGACAGATGCTTCCAAAAGCGTTAGAACGCTAAATCTAAATTATAGTTGCTTTGCCCGATGTGCAGATTGCCACGCCTATACCTTTGCACATGCCTGCTCAAAGGTTCACAATGCCGACGGATTTCGTTGATTCGTGTTCCGAACCTTGAAGTGAGTTACACAACACCCCAAAGCTTCGGGGGATGCCATGAAATACAAAAGCCCGTAACAAAATCTTCTTGCTTCTTATTGCACGCATGCAAAAGCAAACTATCTTTAATGCAGGCACAATACTTACTTAAATCAACCAACGATCATGAGCCATCACAAAATGCACCGCCGCAATTTTATAAAGAACAGTTCTGCATTGCTTGCACTGTCTGCACTGCGTGCCAACAGAATAAATTTTTTTGCTGCACCGCCACGCCGTGTTGCATTGATAGGCACAGGCTGGTATGGCAAGAGCGATCTTTTCAAACTTATTCAGGTTACACCGGTTGAAGTGGTGGGGCTTTGCGATGTTGACAAAAATCAGTTAAGTGAAGCAGCAAAACTGGTGAGTGAGCGGCAATCAAATCATCAGGAACCAAAACTTTTTGGTGATTACAGAAAGCTCCTTGATGAAACAAAACCAGAGATCGTACTGATCGGTACACCGGATCACTGGCACGCGTTGCAGGCGATTGATTCGATAAAAGCCGGTGCGCATGTATACCTGCAAAAACCTATCAGCGTTGATGTGATGGAAGGTGAAGCGATTCTTGCTGCCGCAAGAAAATACAATCGTGTAGTGCAAGTGGGTACGCAAAGAAGAAGCACACCACACCTGGTGGAGGCAAAAGAAAAAATTGTGGAAGCAGGATTGCTTGGCAAAGTGCATCATGTAGAAATGTGCTGTTATTATCACATGCATTCCAACGCGAATCCGCCCTTGATTGCTGTGCCTGGCTTTCTTGATTATGAAATGTGGACTGGCCCTGCACCACTGAGGCCTTATGATGGGTTGCCGCACCGGGGCTGGTGGCGTGCATTTATGGAATACAGCAATGGCATCATGGGTGATATGTGTATCCACATGTTCGATGCGGTGCGCTGGATGCTGGATCTTGCTTGGCCAAAAACTGTTACTTCAACAGGTGGTATTTATGTTGACAAAGCCGGCAAGAGCAATACAGCAGATACGCAAACAGCCCTCTTTGCTTACGACGATCTTAACTGTGTGTGGACGCACCGTGCATGGGGCACTGCAGCTGATCCTGATTATCCATGGGCATTCAAAATTTATGGCGAAAAAGGCACGCTTTGCGCTGATGTGTGGAAGTATGATTTTATACCCGAAGGCGATGGCAAAAAACTGCATGGCGATGTGCTGTACGAAAGAGAAAAATATCCCGAAGACTTAAAAGAAAAAGATATTGAATTGCATGTTGCTTCTGCTGTGCGCAGGCATATGACCAACTTTCTG
>JANXWM010000437.1 GCA_025351145.1 Chitinophagaceae bacterium | reverse complement strand
TGGCTTATATGATAACAAGTAGCAATAAAAATTTTACATCTCTTTCGTTCTGACATACTAAACCAGTTATCGAAACTCTCTGTAATAATTGCCTCTGTTCCATAAAATTGTTCTTTTGATTCGTCTTTGAATGCAACAGCTTTTGATTCAATTTTTTTATAATTTATCCTTTAATAAAACTAATTATCTTCTTATAAATTTCTTGGGTTTTTCCACTCCTTACCCAGTTTTTCAATGCTCTCTTTTATCCTTTGCTTTCTTGTTTCTTCTCTTTTTGCTGTAAGGATCCATTCTATATATTCTTTCTTATTTGTAAATGAAAGTATGCAAAAAAAATCCTCCACCTTTTTGTTTTTTTGTAATGCTGTTTTAAAATCGTCAGGCAAATGAATTGTTTTTGTTTTAGCATCAACATACTTAAAAATTTCCCTCTCTTTTGGTTGAGTCGCTTTCTTTTTATCTGCTTCTGTTTTTAAACGAAAACCAAATACACTCCATGTTTCATCAAAAGAAATAAGGCTTATCCAGGTAAGTGTATCGTTGTGTTTTAATAAAGCATCCCAGCCTTTGTCACGTGTAAGGTCGGTTTGTATTTTCGATGTTCCTTTTGGGTAATAGATCCAGCAAATCATATTTTCTTTTACAAGTTTAAGCACGCTGCTCAGTTCATTTTCCAATTGTGTCTTATTTAAAACAAACCAGTGTACCTGGTCATATTTTTTTGCCGAAACACTTACAGATACTCCCGCAGGCAATGCTCCCAAACCCTTTGAAAAATCTTTTGGTGCACTAACTGAAAGCAATGTAAAACCTTCTTTGATCTTTAGTTTTTGTACAATGGAAGATGGCATATAAGCAGTTTAGTTATTTAAATTTACAAACTTTACAACAGATAGTTTTATCTAATCTTCCTTTAATAAATAAATCATATTTATTAGATTCATCATTGAAAAAATAATTGTGTTCTTTTTTTGAGCCGGGCAAAAGTTATATTATGAAGCTTTACTTGCGTCGCACTCTTGTACCTTCGGATTAAGAAGCAGCAAGCCAAGAGCCATTAGCTGCAGCTGTGAGCAAAATACAAGGGCTGTCAGCTCGCAGCCAAAAGCTCATAGCTATTCTTCTGTACAAGAGTGCGACGCAAGAGCCGATGCCATGAAAAACTATAGCCCGGTACATAAAATCTCAATTCTTCAAACCCCGAAACTGAAAACCGGTAACCGGAAACTGTTTTATCAACCTGCCATTTTTTCATCTTTCGCTGCAATGGCATAATGATTGACAAGAGAAACCTGTAAAAACTTGAATACTAACCTTTAAATAAAATAAATAATATGGGAAAGATAATTGGAATTGACCTTGGTACTACCAACAGTTGCGTATCTGTAATGGAAGGCAACGAGCCCGTGGTAATTGCCAACGATGAAGGCCGCCGTACTACGCCGTCGGTGGTTGCGTTCTTAAAAAATGGTGAGCGCAAAGTGGGTGATCCTGCTAAACGTCAGGCTATTACCAACTCTCAAAATACCATTTCCAGTGTAAAACGTTTCATGGGCCGCAGGTTCGATGAAGTGACTGAAGAAATAAGCCACTGGAGTTATAAAGTTGCAAAAGGTGACAATAATACCGTTCGTGTTGACATAGACGGACGTTTATACACACCGCAGGAAATCAGTGCAATGATTCTTCAGAAAATGAAGAAAACTGCCGAAGATTACTTGGGCCAGGAAGTGCATGAAGCAGTAATTACTGTGCCAGCTTACTTTAATGATGCACAGCGCCAGGCAACAAAAGAAGCCGGTGAAATTGCTGGTTTAAATGTACGCAGAATTGTGAACGAGCCTACAGCAGCGGCTTTGGCTTATGGCTTAGATAAAAAACACACCGATCAGAAAATAGCAGTGTTCGATTTGGGGGGAGGTACTTTTGATATTTCCATTCTCGACCTTGGCGAAGGTGTATTTGAAGTAAAAAGTACCAATGGTGATACACATTTAGGTGGCGATGACTTTGATAAAGTGATCATGGACTGGCTGGCTGATGAATTTAAAAAGCAGGAAGCGATTGACCTTCGTAAAGACCCAATGGCTTTGCAGCGTTTAAAAGAAGCTTCGGAAAAAGCTAAAGTTGAATTGAGCTCATCCAGCGAAACTGAAATAAACCTGCCTTATATTACAGCAGTGGATGGTGTGCCTAAACACCTTGTAATTAAACTTTCAAGGGCAAAGTTTGAGCAGCTTTCTGATAGCCTTTTTGCAAGATGCTTAAAGCCTTGCGAACTTGCTTTAAAAGATGCAGGTTACAATACTTCACAGATTGATGAAGTAATTTTGGTGGGTGGTTCTACACGTATACCTAAAGTACAGGAACTGGTTGAAAAGTTCTTTAATAAAAAACCAAACAGGAGTGTAAATCCCGATGAAGTTGTTGCAATTGGTGCAGCTATTCAGGGTGCGGTATTAACAGGTGAAGTAAAAGATGTATTGCTGCTCGATGTAACACCGCTTAGCCTTGGTATAGAAACCATGGGAGGTGTAATGACTACGATGATCGCAAGCAATACCACCATTCCTTCCCGCAAAACAGAAACATTTTCTACTGCCAGTGATAACCAACCTGGAGTTGAAATACATGTTTTACAGGGCGAAAGGCCAATGGCTGCACAGAACAAAAGCCTGGGTAAATTTAACCTTGCCGATATTCCGCCAGCACCACGCGGCGTACCTCAAATTGAAGTAACATTCGATATCGATGCCAACGGTATGTTGCATGTAAGTGCAAAAGACAAAGGCACGGGAAAAGAGCAGAAGATCAGGATTGAAGCGGGTAGTGGCTTAAGTAAAGAGGAAGTTGAAAAGATGAAGAATGAAGCGAAAGCCCACGAAGCTGAAGATAAAATTGCCCGTGAAAAAGTGGAGAAACTGAACCAGGCCGACAGTATGATCTTCCAGACTGAAAAACAGTTTAAAGAGTTTGGCGATAAAATTCCGGCTGATAAAAAAGCACCGATCGAAAATGCTTTAAATAAATTGAAGGAAGCGCATAAAAGTCAGGATGTGGATGCTGTGGATGCAGCAATGGCAGAAATGAATACTGCATGGACTGCAGCAAGTGAAGAAATTTATAAAGCACAGCAAGGTGCAGGTGGGGCACAACCCGGACCTGATGGACAGGCAGGCCCATCTTCTGATGCAAATGCTGAAACAGTTACGGATGCTGAGTTTGAAGAAGTGAAGTAAGTAGAATTATTGATAAGAGGGCCCTCACGAAAGTGGGGGCTTTTTATTTAAAATCCCATGATGATCCCAGCTTTATATTTTCATAGTATCGCCTCTTGCGTCGCACTCTTGTACAGCATAACATTTGGCGACTTTCAACAGCCAATACATCCAACTGCAAAATCTGGGTTAAGTAAACAAAATAAAATTTGGCTTGCTTAAAGCATGGTAATTTCAGTATTCTCAGCCAAGCCATTCATTAATTTAAAAAAAATAAAAATGACAGGCAGAAAAGATTTGTGTATTAATTACACAATACTTACTTTAGTCGTTCTTTAGTTACCATATAACGATGGAATCTGCTGTATGAAAAAAAGAACTGTAAGTAACAAACAATACTTATTGCAGATCATTTCGTGCACAAAATACTTCGTGAAAAATATGCTTTCTTAAAGTAAACAGTTAAACGTAATTTTTTTTGAACGGGCTTCCTGCTCCTGTGGGTTATAGGGTACAAGCTGTGCGACGCAAGGGACGATGCCATGTAAAACAGAAGCCGGGTAAATAAAAAGAATAACCATTTTATTTTTATGCACTATGTGTGAACAATATATAATCTAAAGGTTTCTACTGAACCTTCTTCTTTAAATTGCAACTCGAATTTTATGAAACCGGCAAACGCAAATACTAACATGACCAAAGAAAAGAAAACAGAGGAAGCTCCTGCAAAAGAGTTGAATGGTATAAGCACGAAGAAAAAAACACTTGCATCAAAAAATACCGGCAAAGCAATGAATGCTAACGGGATAACCGAAGATAAAGTCCCGGAGAAAAAAGAAGCTGAAACAGTTTCGAAAAAAAACGATTATATATCATTAAAAAAAGCAGTTGTTGTGGCTGAAAAGAAACAGCCTGTAAAGAAAGCGGATAAGCATGTTGAAAATAAAAAAACAAAAAAGAAACCCGCCGCTAAAAACGATACAGCAGTTAAACATGCAGAAGGGGCTGCGGTTCAGGTAACTTTCATGCTCAGGTTCCATACCAAATTAGGGCAATCGCTTTATATAACAGGTTCGAATGAAATTTTTGGTAGTAACGATATTAAAAAAGCGTTACCAATGCAGTATTTAAGCGAGGAACTCTGGACGCTTACACTGGACATAAATGCTGCTGATCTGTCTGCAAAAAATATTGTATACAATTACCTTCTTAAAAACGAAGATGGTTCTTTGAGCTTTGATTGGGGAAGCGATAAAGTTATTACAGCTTCTATTTTTAGTTCAAAAGAAATGCTGGTTATAGATTCCTGGAACCATGCAGGTTTTATTGAAAACACTTTTTATACAGAACCTTTTAAACAGGTGCTTCTTAAAGACAATTATGTAGCCGCAAAAACAAATACTCCTAAAAATTTTACACATATTTTTAAAGCAAAAGCGCCACTGCTTTCAAAAGGTGAAACTCTTTGTCTTACAGGCAGCAGTAAAGACCTGGGGAGCTGGGCAGCTGAAGATGCAAAAATAATGGGCAAAAATGCTGGAGAAGATTTCTTTTCAGTAAGAGTTGATCTTTCTAAAACCGCTTTCCCAATAGCCTATAAATATGCAGTTTGGAATATTGAAACAAAAAAAATAACCCGGTACGAAGATGGCAATAACCGCGTATTGTACGATGCATTTGTAAAAACAAAGAAAACCCTGGTTAATGATGGATTTGCTGTACTCCCTTCGTTAGCATGGAAAGGCGCAGGTGTTGCAATACCTGTTTTTAGTTTACGGTCGCAGAATAGTTGCGGTATTGGTGAATTCACCGATATAAAACTGTTCGTTGACTGGGCTAAAACGGTTGGCCTTAAACTTATTCAGATACTTCCTGTAAACGATACCACAGCCACACATACATGGACAGACAGCTATCCTTATGCAGCAATTTCTGCATTCGCACTGCACCCCATGTTCCTTAATCTTGACCAGGCTGCTGAAGTTGCCAATAAACATTTACTTGCGCCCATTGCTGATGAGCAACAGCGTTTAAATAAGCTTGAAGCTGTAGATTATGAAGCCATAAATAAATTAAAATGGCAGGTAATAAGAAAGCTTTATCCTTTGCAGAAAGATGTATTGTTTGCCTCTGCTGACTACAAAGGATATTTTGAATTAAATAAACACTGGCTGGTTCCTTACGCTGCTTTCTGCTATTTAAGGGATAAATATCACAGCGCCGATTTTAACCAGTGGGGTTCCCATAAAACATACAACGATGCAGAAGTAGCTGCATTAATGCAGCCCATATCGGCAACATACAATGAAGTAGCCATTCATTTTTTTGTACAGTATTACCTTCACGTGCAACTCAAAGAAGCTACCCAATACGCACATGAAAATGGCGTGATAGTAAAGGGCGATGTACCCATTGGTATTTACCGTTTTGGTGCCGATGCATGGCAGCACCCCGAACTTTACCACATGGATATGCAGGCAGGTGCACCACCTGATGATTTTGCAGTAACCGGCCAAAACTGGGGCTTCCCAACTTACAACTGGGCAAAAATGCGGGAAGATGGTTTTACCTGGTGGAAACTTCGCTTCGAACAGATGAGTTATTATTTCGATGCTTTCAGGATTGATCATATCCTCGGCTTCTTCCGTATCTGGAGCATACCGCTTCATTCTGTTGAAGGTATTATGGGGCATTTTGAACCTTCCATTCCAATTTATATAAATGAGTTTGCTGAGAAGGGAATATGGTTCGATTATGATCGCTACTGCACACCTTACATTACAGAAAAGATACTGGAAGATATGTTTGGCGACCAGGCAAGTCATGTAAAACTTAGTTTCTTAAACTACGATGGTTTTAATCAATACCAGTTAAAGCCAGATTTTACAACACAGCGAAAAGTTGAAAACTATTTCTCCTGGCAGCAGGATAATGCGCACAACCAATGGTTAAAAAAACAATTGTTCAGCCTTATTTCAAATGTGATATTATTCGATACTGAAGGGCCTAAATCAAAACAGTTTCATTTTCGTTTTGCAATGGAATCCACCTCTTCTTTTCAAAACCTTGAAGCAGGCACTCAGCAACAGTTACGCGAGTTATATGTAAATTATTTCTTCCGCAGGCAGGATGATTTCTGGATGCATGAAGCCATGCAAAAATTACCCGCTTTAAAACGCGAAACCAATATGCTTGTTTGCGGCGAAGACCTTGGTATGGTGCCAGCCTGCGTACCCGATGTTATGCGGCAGTTGGGCATTCTAAGTCTCGAAATACAGCGCATGCCAAAAGACCCAAAGAAAGAATTTTTTCATCCCGCCGATGCGCCGTATATGAGCGTGGTTACTCCTTCTACACACGATATGAGCACCATCCGCGGCTGGTGGGAAGAAGACCGCGACCGCACCAACCGCTTTTATCACGACGATTTGGGGCAGTGGGGGCCGGAGCCTTATTTCTGCGATGCATGGATCAATAAAGCCATCGTGGTACAGCACCTTTATTCACCTGCTATGTGGAGCATTTTTCAGTTGCAGGATATACTCGGCAGCGATACCAAAATAAGAAAAGACGATCCGCACAAAGAGAGAATCAATGTGCCCGCCAACCCCCAACATTACTGGAGATACAGAATGCATCTTACTTTAGAAGAACTGCTTAATGCAAAAGCATTCAACGAAGATTTTGCCAGCTATGTAAAAGCAAGCGGAAGGGCATAATACATTTTTGGGCCGGGCTAAGTTCTCCGTAGCATCGTCTCTTGCGTCGCACTCTTGTACGTTCAGGTTATGAATGGGCTTTTACCATAGCGTAGATTAAATCGAATTGATGTTAGAAAGTACGCTAACATCTGCAAAAAAAAGACAATTTTATGGACCATGAATTTATTACAAAACCTCAAAGAGGGGATTGCCAATCTTTTCGGCAGAAAAAAATCAGAAACTAAACGAGAAAGATTTGATACCGGAAAGTTTTTAGCGTTAGTTGCAGAATTTGAAATTAAAATAAAGGAGGAATTGCAGTTTGAATTATTGCAGCTTTATTATGCACCTTATTCGTTTGGTTCGGGGCATGTAGTTTATAAAATTAAAGGCAGGAATGTTCAAATAACCTTTGATGGAAGAGATAATGCCCTCGGAATGAGTCCAATTGAAGTACGTTATTCAAAACCACATGCTAAATTCCCTTCTGATGGATGGGAACAAACTCAAACTTATTCCGTAGACGCATTTTGGGATGAGGGCATTAAGGAGATTTTAGAAAAATCAAAAGCACGCAGATAATTCAACTTTTCTCCTTAGTTCATTTCCATATGAGCCATTGCCTTTCAATCTTCGCTTCGGTAAAAGCTCAATCTCCAATCAAGCCGTACAAGTGTGCGACGCAACAATGCCTCATAGCAATACCTAAGCGGGTCCCAAAAAAATTCTTAATTATTTCGTGTGTTAATCCACCACTTCGTAGAGCATCATTGGTTTGGCTTTATTCTTTAATGTTGCCTCGCCAATTGCTACGCAACTAAAAGATTCTTTTACCTTTTGGTAACATGTTTCGTTGATAATAATTTGCCCGGCTTTTGCCGTGGATTGCAAACGCTGTGCGGTGTTTACCACATCGCCGATTACGGTATAATCGAGCCGCCGGATAGTTGATGAACCGATATTGCCCGAAATTAATTCGCCGCTGTGTATGCCGGTGGAAACTTTTGGCGAAAAGGAAATATGCTCTGCTTCGTTGGGCAGTTTTTCTATTTGTGTGCGTATAGCGAGGCAGGTATCTATGCACTTGTCTAAATGGTATTCACCTTTAAACACGGCGAGTACCGCATCGCCAATAAACTTATCTACAATGCCGCCCTGTGCAATGATCTCTTTAACCATTACATCGAAATATTTGTTGAGCAGCTTAACTACGGTATCGGGGGATTCGTTTTCGGTAATGGCTGTAAAGCCGCAAATATCTATGAAAGCAACGCTTGCTTCAATGGTTTCGTTTTGCATTAAAGAAGTTTCAAACTCGCGGCGGTTCATGAAATTGAGCACCGATTCATCTACATACATGCGC
>JANXWM010000425.1 GCA_025351145.1 Chitinophagaceae bacterium | reverse complement strand
TCCATCTTTCTGATCAAGAAACCACCATGCACTTCCCCATTGAATTTTACCCGCAACAGAACCATCATTAAAGTTGCCAGCCATGGTTGCCAACTTCTCATTATCAGCAGGATTCAAATTGTATAAAATAGTCTTGGCAAGTATATTATCCGCATCAAGTTTATCAAGAAATTTTGACAATGTTTCGGCTGAAATGCTATCTCCTATTGAATCACAACCGGTGTCAGCGCCAAGTTCCAGCATCATCCTGGTATTATTATTTCTTATGGCACCAAGATGAAATTGCTGCACCCAGCCCTTGGCAAAATTCATCTTCGCTAATTCTTCAAGCACTGCTGATTTAAACTTAAGTTGTTCATTAAGTTCAAGCGGTTTCCCACCAAGAATCTTTAAAAATATGTTTTCAATTTCCTGGTAAGAATAATCTTCAGCATACATTTCAGCCAACCCGTGATCCGCAACAATACAACCCATCGTTGCAAAATAATCATGCCGGTTTTGTAGAGCGTTCAGAAAATTTTCATAGGTATGAATAGCAAAACCACATGCAGTTTCTAATTTTTTCAAATAAGTATTAAAGCTTTCTTCACTTTCCACCTGCATTGCTTTATCCGGGCGAAATGTTGGCAACACTTTTATTTCAAAACCATCATCCTGAATTTTTCTGTGATGTTCTAATGAATCTGTCGGATCATCAGTAGTACACAATAATTCAACTTTCATTTTGCGCAACAGGTTGCGAACTGAATATTCTTTTGATTGTAATTTCTTTGAACATTCCGTATAAATGTTTAATGCCGTTGAAGGTGATAATATTTCATGCACATCAAAATAACGCTGCAGTTCCAAATGCGTCCAGTGATATAGCGGGTTACGCAAAGTATAAGGAACAGTTGCCGCCCATTGTTCAAATTTTTCATAATCATTTTTGTAGCCGGTGCAATAACTTTCAGCCACACCATTCGTACGCATGGCACGCCATTTATAATGGTCACCATACAACCATGCCTGCGTAAGATTTTCGAAACAAATATCATCTGCAATTTGTTGCGGCGACAAATGATTGTGATAATCTATCACAGGCATCTGCTTTGCAAATTCATGATAAAGTTGCGCCGCAGTTTTATTGTTGAGTAAAAAATTTTCGTCTAAGAATTTTTTCATGTTTAAAGAATTTACCACAGAGGAACACAGAGTATTTCACAGAGTTACACAGAGAAAAGAAAACTCCTTAACTCTGTGATGTATTTCAACTCTGTGTAACTCTGTGGTTCAATTGCATTTTTATTTTAAAGAAACATATTTCTGCTGATTCCCATTTCTAATCCTCGCAATTCTGCCAATCCCTTCAACCTTCCAATGCCCGAATAACCCGGATTTGTTTTCTTATTCAAATCATCCAGCATCTGGTGACCATGATCTGGCCGCATGGGAATAGAAACTTTTCTTTGCTGCATTACCTGTAAAATATTTTTTACAACGGCATACATATCCACATCGCCTTCCAGGTGATTGTCTTCAAAAAAATCGCCACGTTCATTTCTCTTCGTGCTTCTTAAATGAAGGAAATGAATACGATCAGCAAACTGTAAAACCATTTCTGGTAATTTGTTATCAGGTCTTACACCAAACGAACCAGTACAAAAACACAAGCCATTGTTTAAAGATGGAACAGCTTCAAACAGTTGCTGCACCTGCCTTCCATTGCATACAACTCTTGGTAATCCTAAAATACTGTACGGCGGATCATCGGGATGTATGGCCATTTTTATTCCCACTTCCTCAGCTACAGGAATTACCTGTTGCAGAAAATAAATCAAATGTTCCTGAAGTTTTTTTGTATCAATTCCTTCATACTTTGATAAGGCGATATTTAGATCTTCACCCGAAAAACTTTCATGGCTACCTGGCAAACCGGCGATAATATTTTTTTGCAATTGTTCAAGTTCTTCTTCGCTCATTGCCTCGTATCGGTTCTTTGCATTATTCAATTCTTCCCATGAATAATCTTTCTCTGCATCTTTTCGTTGTAAAACAAAAACATCAAATGCAACAAATGCAGCACGTTCAAAACGCAAGGCTTTACTGCCATCAGGCATTGTGTATGCAAGATCGGTTCTTGTCCAATCCAGCACCGGCATAAAATTGTAAGTAACTATATTAATGTCGCAGGCTGATAAATTATATAAGCTCAGTTTATAATTTTCAATGTATTGTTTAAAATCTCCGGTTTGCGTTTTTATCGCTTCATGCACGGGAACGCTTTCCACTACATCCCATGTTAATCCCGCATCTTCAATAATCTGTTTGCGTTTTAAAATCTCATCCACACTCCACACTTCTCCGTTGGGCACATGATGCAATGCAGTCACAATTCCTGTGCAGCCAGCCTGCTTAATATCAGATAAGCTTACAGGATCATTTGGGCCAAACCAGCGCATGGTTTGTGTCATTGTAAAAAAGGGTTCATTATTTTGATAAGATGGCATTGCAAGTATTTGTTTAACTGTTAATGATGCAATGTAAACAAGTTCTTCTTTTTTTTGCCACAAAGCAACCAGTAAGAAAATTTATTAACCTGTCATATTTTTGCAATTTTTTTTGTACCAGGCTCCTTTACTACTATTAAACTTCTGTTGCGTCGCACTCTTGTACAGTTGGATTATATGTGAAACTTTCAACAGCCCGGAATACATATTTGTGCACTATCTCCAAAAAAAGACCTATAAAAGTACTGAAAATCCATAGCCGGATTTTTTTGGATTTGGGATTTAGTACGCCTATATTCGTATTAGGCTTAGTGAAACAAGTTAATTATCCAAAATGAATAACTTAATAAAATAGAATTCCCATGTTTAAAGAATTTGATAATACACATGAAATTAATATAAAGACAATTGATGCAATTATTAAAAGTTTGAATAATTATTTATCGTATATGCAAACCAAACACAAATGGAGAGATACAGAAAATAGGAGTCAAGCTATTCTTGAATGGAAGCGTAAGTTTATTGTGTGTAAAGAGAAATTAAATTCTATATATTCCGACTTTTACATAAAGATTAATACAATTGTATCTGTTAAAAATCAAAGTGATATTTTATATAGTCAAATAATAGCTGATATCAAATCGTTGCCAAATCTTGTAACCAACACAAATCAAACAATCACGTTTAGAGGTGAGTTTAATTCTACTTCTTCAAATATAGATATTTTGAGAATTTGGGAAAAGAAATACAATACGGATATAAATGAAATACCAAGGAAAATCGAAGCAATTTCTAAAGTAATTGCTGATTATAATTCTTGGCTTGCAGAAGTTGAAATTACCCAATCTATGAATTATAAAGCGATGGGTATGCTAGAAAAGCTATTAAAAGACATATTTCAAGACAATAATGAAGCAAGAAGTTTAAGGGAACATATTCTTAATTATAGTTTTAAAAGCTTGTCAATAAACAATTTGTTTTTTAACACTAAAACACAAATTGAATAATGATAGAAAAACCGTGGGAACCCCCTAAAGATGAAGGAAGTAATAAGCAGGCAATAGAACAAAAAAGTATTGTAAGCGACAATAAATTTCAAGAGCAATATTCTGATGAATCAAAAAGTAGGTTTATCAAACTTATTATCGCAATTCTTTGTTCGGTGCCTTTAACTAAAATCATAAAGTATTTTTTTTACGACCAAGACTTTAATAATGGAGATGGTGTAGGAGTATATGTGTATCATAATTATTATTTCCCTATATTTTCTATTCTAACTTGTCTAAGTTTTGAACCAATAAAAGGTTTTATAAGTTCTTTAAATAACGAAAATGAAAAAGGCGAAAAAATAAACCTAATAAGAAAATTTAAGTATACAAAAGCAGAAGAAAAAATTTATAAATTTTTAGGATTTATTTTATTCTTTTATTTACTCCTATCCAATGGCATGTTATTGGCACCATACTCAAACTTTTTCATTGAACATTATATATTAGAAAAGATACTTTATGTATTATTTTTATTAATATCCTTTTTACAACTAATTGGAGTTTCATGGCATATTTCATTTATAGTTGAATTTTTACTATCATTAATTTATAAAAGTGAAATCGTTGATAGTAAAAATAACAATACCTGATAAAACTTCACAGCGCATAAATATATAAGTAAAAAGTAGGGCTAACCTGCCAATCCTCAATATTTCTTCTTCGCAGAGCTTCGCTCAAAGGTTTGTACGTGACTTGGACTCTACAATCGCTTCTATATAAGTCGATACTAACTATTTGAAAATCAACAAAACCGCTTTGAGTTGTTTTGCTACGTGACGCAACGCCCCGGTTGCTGGGAGACTACAATAAAAGCCCAATAAAGTTTCAACCGCACAAGTGTGCGACGCAACGGAAGTTCAATCTCTGTTCCAATGTTTGGCTCAAAATAAAAACCAAACCCTATTTTTGCCGTTACAAAATCTGTGTATGGGTAATACTATCAGGAATAACTGGACGCTTGAGGAAATAAATGAAATATACAATTCGCCGCTGCTTGAACTGGTTTATAAAGCTGCCACACTGCACCGCGAATACAATGATACCGCCGAAGTGCAGGTGTGTACGCTGCTGAGCATTAAGACTGGTGGGTGCAGTGAAGATTGCGCTTATTGCCCGCAGGCTGCACGCTACAGCACGGGTGTTGATGTGCAGGCGCTCATGAAAAAAGAAGAAGTTTTAGAATATGCGCAAAAGGCCAAAGATGCTGGCAGCACAAGGTTTTGCATGGGTGCTGCATGGCGTGAGGTTCGCGACAACCGCGACTTTGACCGTGTGCTCGACATGGTAAAAGGCGTTAATGAAATGGGAATGGAAGTTTGTTGTACACTTGGGATGCTTACCGAGCAACAAGCCGAAAAATTAGCCGATGCAGGTTTGTATGCATACAATCATAACCTGGATACCAGTAAAGAACATTACAGCGAAATAATTACCACACGCACTTACGACGACCGTTTGCAAACACTCGAGAATGTGCGCAAAGCAGGTGTTACGGTTTGTTGCGGCGGCATTATTGGTCTTGGCGAAACACATGCTGACCGTATAAAAATGCTGCATACTTTAGCAACGATGCCGGCGCATCCGGAGAGTGTGCCAATCAATGCGCTTGTTGCTATAAAAGGCACGCCGCTGGAAAATAATAAGAAGGTTGACATTTGGGATATGGTGCGCATGATTGCTACGGCCCGTGTGCTGATGCCCGCTACCATGGTGCGTTTGAGCGCAGGCCGCACCGAGATGAGCATTGCCGAACAGGCGCTTTGTTTTATGGCTGGCGCTAACTCTATTTTTGCTGGCGACAAATTATTAACTACGCCCAATCCTTCGTTCGATGAGGATAATATGATGTTTCAACTGCTGGGTTTAAAACCACGTGAATCTTTTAAAACAGAGAAAGAAAAGTTGCTGGAGATGGCATAAAAATGTATGAGCGCTTATATAAAATCAGTCCCGGTTAATATAATTACCGGGACTGATTTTTTAATACAATGTTATGGGTCGGGCTGAAGAATATCTATGAAGCTTTTCTTGCGTCGCACTCTTGTACTGCATATCTTTTTTGAACTTTTACCGAAGCGCATTTCTTAAGCACAATGCAGGGCTGATGCATGTTTTAAACCTGTCAGGTCTTAAAGACCTGACAGGTTTTTTACAAAGCCTTTAACCTTCACTCACAACAAACGTGATAGATTGTTTTTGTCTGTAGGTAACATTGCGTCCGTTCTGTAAAGCTGGAGTCCATTGTTTGCTTTTCTTAATTACGCGTATTGCTTCTTGGGCAGTACCGAAACCGGGATCGTTGAGTGCCTGCACGTCAGAAATATTGCCATCTTTATCTACAACGAATGAAACCACGACTGCATAGTTTCCGGCAGCAGCACCATTGTCAACAGGCACATTGATGTTAAGATTTCTTTCTAAATATTTCTGCCATGCACCGAGGCCGCCGGGGAATTTAGCTTCTATTTGAACTATTGATAAAAATTCTGGCTCTTCATATTTTCCTGGCAATTCAGCCTGACCTGTTGATGCTGCAACCGGGGGAGCAACAATATCAATAATATCAGCACCGTCTTTTGTTACTGTAGCAACATTGTTCTGGTCTATCTTATCTTCGGTTGGAACTTCGGTTTTATCTACGTTCTCAACGATTTTTGGAGGGGTATATGAAAGGGTTTTTGCTTTAACAGGTTTCGGTTCTTCGGGTTTGCGAATTTCAGCTTTTTTGGGTTCATCCGCTAATTTAGAAATTACTACGTCAATTACAGGCATTTCTGCTTTTGCATTTTTACCGCCCGAATTTGCCAGCAGCACACCTGTTATAAAAATCAAACAGATACCGGCCATTGTAATTACTGCAACTTTAATACGGCTGTTATAAGTACTACGTAACTCATAAGCGCCATACGATTTGTTTCTGCCTTCGAATATAATATCGAGCAGATCTGACTGAAGGATTTTGTTAGCTTCCATGGTTTATATTTTTCTAACTAAGAAGCAATATCCACAAGGATTCCATAAAAATAAAGTTGTATGGAATTTTGAGAAAATTGCATCTAAGCGGGGCTGGAAACAGTGAGCCTTTGCTGCCATGAAACCGGAACGTACACGAGTGCGACGCAAGAGGCGATGCCATGAAATACTCATGCCGGGTACAAAAAATTAAGGACTTATCATGAAGCATTATTGCTTTGATAAGTCCTTAAAAAATTTAAAACTTTTGTGAATCTAATACTTTACAAAATGCTGGGTTGCGTTTTGGTAAAAATTTTTACCGATAAATTTTATAAAATAATTTCCTGTTGAAAGTGCGGCAATATTTATTTGAATATTATTGCTGCCATTGGTAATATTAATGCTCAGTAGCTTTACTGTTTTGCCGCTTGCATCGGTGATAAGTATGCTGACCTTGTCGGCAATATTTGATTCAATATTTACATTCAGAAGATCGTGTGCCGGGTTAGGAAAAATATTTTTTATGCGTACGCTGGTTGCATTATTTTGTTTGGCGCGCAATGCATCACTGTAAACTGCTTTGGGCGCTGATGTAAAGCCTGTAGTTCCATCGCACATGATGTTTTGAGCATAGGCCAAATCGCCATCGCCCTTGTCTTCCTGCCAAACCGCTACAGCCTGGTTTTGATAAACGCCTGTAAAATTATAACGGCTTTTTATATTGGTAGTAGAACCTAATTCAAGTGTATTGCCAGTCCAACGAAAATTTCCGCTTGTATCTAAACCGGTTGCATACAATTTATTGGTAACATCGTAAAACATAAACAATGGGCCGTTCTCGCAAAGTGCAAGATTGCCAGCCTGCCGTTGGTAATTGCTGCTTATTTTAAACACCGTTTTGCCATTGCTACCCAACAGTTGTTTACCGCTTGCTACATCAAATTTTTGAACCGCAATACCGAAATTAACCTGGTTAATATCACTAATGCTCGTAACCGCCCAAACCCTTGAAGTTGTCGCAGAGTAAGCAACACTTACATCAAACTGGTAGTTGTTGGCGTTGTTTGAAATAATGCTACCGCTTACTCCCCATGGCAAACTGCCATCGCCGTTTACCTTTTGAACAAGACCCACAAAATTATTTTGGTTTGCAGGGTTGGCATAATAGCCAACATAGGTAACATCATCCTGGTTTATTACAGAATAAGAATGAAAAGTGCTTGTAACATAACTCGATAGCTTTACAGGATTTGCCCACACAGGACTGCCATCGTTATTGAAACGCTGTTCGTATAGATTGGAACTGAAGAAACCGGTTTTTTGCTGGTAAACAAAGCCAAATGCACTTCCCGGCATTAACACCAGTTGTGGCCTTGTTACGCCATTTGAATTAGTGATTGTTTTTGATGCGGGCCAAACAATATCCCCGGCATAACCTATTTTTTGGTAGTTGATCACACCATTATTATCCCAGGCTGCTACGGTTTCACCATTGGGCATAGATATAACCGAAGGTGAAAGGCCTTCACCAAGATCAACACCCAGCCTGCCCCATGGCAATTTGCCTTTGGCTGTTACCTTGCTTACCAAAACATGGTAAGCCCCGGCTTTCTGGTACTGGTATCCAACAAAAAGATTATTGGCAGTATCCACATATACTGTAAATACAAAAGTTGCAGTACCCGATGTTCTCTTGCTTATCAAAACGCCGCTGTCGCCCAGCAACCTTGATCCGTCAGCACCCAGCAGTTGCGCAATTAAATAATAGCGCCCGTTAACCGGGGTATAGTATACAACATAAGTGCGACCGTCGTTTGTTGCTGCTGATACAATATCAGAACTGCTGGCCAGTGCGGCTTTTTCATTATCAAAAGTGTTGCTGTTCCACTGGGCAAATGAATGCAGAACTGCACACAGTAAAAATGCCAGGAGGTAAAATTTTTTCACGTTGCTTTTATTTAATAAATGAATACGGTTATCAAAGTAAATATAAGATGATTCTATAAATGAATTAGCCGGTAAGTTCATCTGCCTTATAAAAATATTTAAACCTAAACAGCCAATATTTTGAACCGGGCTGAATGAATTCTTTTCAGCTTTACTTGCGTCGCACTCTTGTACTGTATAACCTTGCTGATCAAAAAAAAACAGGAAAATCTTAAAAATAATATTTAACTTTTACCTTCTTTTTCAAAAGCCTTTGAAATCCGTGAAGGCCGGTCTCTTTATTAAACCATTTTTTAATTAAAAACCCTATGTTATGCAAAAACGACTAACGATTATTGCTGCATCTATGGCAATACTTATTGCCTGCAATCAGCCATCCCCACCAGCGGGCACTTCTTCATCTTCTGATACTTCTAAAATGTCCATGACTACGCCTTCTTTTGGCGGTTTCGAAAGCCAGGTTAAGTGGGGTGAACACCTCGTAATTATTGGTGGCTGTAACGATTGCCATACACCCAAAAAAATGGGGCCAAATGGGCCTGAGGATGACATGAGCCTGATGCTTTCAGGACACCCTGCCCAAATGCCTCCTCCTGCATTCGACCTGAAAGAAGCTGCAAAAAAAGGGCTTATCCTTACTCAAACTTTTACAGCCTGGATGGGGCCGTGGGGAATAACTTACGCGGCAAACATTACGTCAGACTCAACAGGTATCGGCATGTGGACGGAAGCGCAATTTCTCAAAGCCCTGAAAGAGAAAAAATGGATGGGTCTTGATAATACAAGGCCGCTTTTGCCACCTATGTCAATGATGCCGGCAACTAGAATGAGCGATGATGAAATGAAAGCTCTTTATGCTTACCTTAAAACAACAACACCAATTAAAAATGTTCAGCCAGCTGCTGTGTTGCTTCCTCCACCCGGCGGAGGCGGAAAGTAACCGGCTAATCATTTTTTATGTTTTCGGGGTTACTGCGGATAATAAAAGGCACCAGCGAAAGATAAGGTGTCGAAAAATAAAAAGAAGCCGCCTCATGACTTATGAGGCGGTTTTTTCATTTAAAGTTTTTCTTTGTTTTTCATTGATAACAGTAAATAGTTTGCGACAGTAAAGGGCGACCATTGCAGTTTGAAGTTTTCAGTTTGCCATCCTGTCAGATTTTGTTCTTTTGGTACTTTTTTTGTTTGCCTTAAACATCCTCTCTGCCGTGCTTTGCTGCCCAAAGTTTTGCAGCACAAGAGTGCGACGCAAGGATGTTAAATTATTATTCAAAAGCCGGGTACAAAAAATTTACAAAACTAAACTGCCTCTTCAGTTCCCCATTAGGGGCGGAGGGGCAAAATTTATCAACTATGCAAAAAGGACAGATAAGGGTTGAAACGGAAAACATTTTCCCCATTATTAAAAAATTCCTGTACAGCGACCACGAAATTTTTGTTCGTGAATTGGTGAGTAACGCGGTGGATGCATCGCAGAAAATAACCACGCTTTCTTCGATTGGCGAGGCCAAAGGCGAACTGGGCGAACTGCGTATTGATGTTACGCTTGATGTAAAAGAAAAAACACTCACCATCGCCGACCGTGGCGTGGGAATGAGCAAAGAAGAAGTAGACAAATACCTGAACCAGGTTGCTTTCAGCGGCGCAGAAGAGTTTTTAACCAAGTATAAAGATGCCAATATTATCGGCCATTTTGGCCTTGGTTTTTACAGCGCATTCATGGTTAGTGAAAAAGTGGAAGTGCTAACACAAAGCTACCGCGATGAAGAAGCCACCGTTTACTGGAGCTGTGATGGAAGCCCCGAATTTGAACTATACGAAGTAGAAAAGAAAGACCGCGGCACAAAAATAATACTGCACATTAACGAAGAAAGCAGTGAGTTTTTAGAAGGAGGCAGGATAAAAAAGATACTCGATAAATTCTGCAAATTTTTGCCGGTGGCTATTTACTTTACAGAAGCAGGCGAAGAGAAAAAAGAAGGCGAAGAAGAAAAACCAATCAACAACACCAACCCGATCTGGACAAAAAAACCCAGCGAACTTACAACAGAAGATTACCAGAATTTTTATAAAGAATTATACCCTTACGGCGAAACGCCTTTGTTCTGGATCCACCTGAATGTGGACTATCCATTTAACTTAACAGGTGTGTTGTATTTCCCTAAAATAAAACAGAGCTACGAAATACAGAAAGATAAAATCCAGCTGTACAGCAACCAGGTTTTTGTTACCGATGAAGTAAAAGAAATTGTACCGGAATTCCTGATGCTGATGCATGGCGTAATCGACAGTCCGGATATTCCGTTGAACGTTAGCCGCAGCTATTTACAGGGCGACCCGAATGTGAAGAAGATCAACTCTTACATTACTAAAAAAGTGGCGGATAAGTTAGACGAAATTTTCCGCACAGACAGAGCATCTTTCGAAGAAAAATGGGAAAGTCTTGGCCTGTTTGTAAAGTACGGCATGATGACCGATGATAAGTTTTTAGAAAAGGCGAATAAATTTCACATTTTACAAGACAGTAAAGACGGAAAATTTTACACGCTGGAAGAGTACAGATCGGCAACAGAAATTTTGCAAAAAAATAAAGAAGGTAAACTGGTGATACTTTATACAACCAACCCGG
>JANXWM010000381.1 GCA_025351145.1 Chitinophagaceae bacterium | reverse complement strand
GGCAAGCCCGCAGCAGGGGTTAACCTGGCAGCAGTTGGCTATAACAGCCAGTTTAAAAAAAATATAAAAGTACCCGAGCCGCCTTACCTGCAACGCTATCATACCAAACCATTTCTGCAGTATGATAAATTCGGGGAGGATGATGCTTACATCATCGAAAAATATAAACTGGGTTATCACACTCCGGCAATAAAGAAATTCGGGTTAGATACCATGCTGTATTACAAAATGCTGTTTCCTGAAAATGGTTTCTATGATGCTGTAACAGCCATTAATGATTTTATTCCGCAGGTAAGTGTGCATGTAGTGCATAAAGGGATCCCGCAGGAAATCTACCTGTTATATATCAATAGGGAACTGGTTTATTATAACGGTGTAACAGACAAATCCAATTATGTATTTCCCGCTTTTGAAGGTTATTCGCAAATCGCTTTCAGGCTTGCAGATAAATATATACAGGTTGACAGTATTTACCTTCAGCCATCTTATAAACATGACATTGTTTTTGATCTTGATCACCTGCCTGCAAAAGCTTTGGTACTGGATATGCCAATAACTTATACGTATAAAGAAAGAAACCTTTTGGAGAAAAGCATCTGGCAATTAGATAACAGCCAAAAAACAAATGATGGGTATATATGGCAGGGCCTGGCCGTTGTAAAATTATCCGGCAATCAACATCATCTTTCCGGGCCATTCAGCAGTTTGGACAGCATGCATTTTTTTGCACCAAATGATTTTGATATTCACTTCAGGTTTGAGCCTGGCTACCAGTACAATCTCTCCAAACAAATTGAAAGGCTTGAAAAGAAAAATATTTTCCCTGATAATACTAAAGAGGTAAAACTGCCTGAAATAAAAAATACCGTTTGGGTATTGGGCGATACGCTTGTTTCACCCCCTGCAATAAAATATGAACCTGCCGTTGTAAAGCCATTTATTAAATTATCAGGCTATAATAATTTTTTCCCCGGTTACGAAAACAGAAATGGTGATTTACAATTTACAAAGCATAAGGACAGTTTACTTGCTTATGTAATTTTGTGCAGTGCAGACACCGCAAACAAATGCTATATAACAAATGGTTCAACAAGTTATTTCAGCAATATAAACCCTGGCCTGTATAACCTGCTGTTGGTAACCAATCATTTTTTTACAGCAGAATATAATGGCCTTCTTGTTAAGGATAATCAGTTATTGTGTGTAGATAGCATGAACACAAAATTTATCAGTAACCATCCGCTTATCAACAGGCTTATTGCGGAATCAATGCACCCAGCTTTACCGGTCATTAAAAGGAGTGTGCCGCCTTTAGACTTTGAAGACAAAATTGACTACAATCCGCAAACCGAAAAATTACCCCTGGCGGCAACAGGAAGAAGTGTTTTACAAGGAAAGGTTACAGATAAAAAAGGTAAGCTCGCAATCGCTTTTGCAACAGTAATGATCAAAGGAACAAAGACTGCAACAGTTACCAATGCAGAAGGCAACTTTACATTCAGTAATATTAAACATGGAACTTACACGCTTATATTTTCGGCAGTAGGTTACCAGTCAAATGAGGTTACTGTACAGGCAGAAGAAAGCGCTGTAACTATTGTAAATACTGCATTGCAGGTAAGCGTACAATATCTTAATGATGTGGTTGTCGTTGGTTATGGCGCTCAAAAGAAAAAAGATTTAACTGGTGCAGTCTCCTATATTCAAAGTAATGGGTTACTGCAATCAATAAATGTTACAGCGGCCTTAGAGGGAAGGGTTGCCGGTTTAATGGTGAGTGGTGATCCTGGTGCTGGTACACAGATAAGGTTACGTGGCATATCAGGCATTACAGGAAGCAATAAGCCATTGTATGTAATAGATGGTATTTTATATGATGAGCTGCCTCCAAATATTAACCCGGAAATGCTTGTCGATGTAACTGTTTTAAAAGGCGTAGAAGCAACAGCCATATACGGCTCAAGGGCTGCAGATGGAGTAATTATTATTTCTACAAATTCTAAATCTGTGCGCACCCAGTTCAGAGATTATGCTTTCTGGCAACCTGAACTTTTTACTGATAAGAATGGTAAAGCAAAATTTGCAGTGGAGTATCCGGATAATATTACCGGATGGGAAGCTTATGTACTTGCGATAGATAAGCACCTGCGTATAGGTAAGACTGCAACATTTATAAAGTCGTATAAACCTGTAATGGCTCAATTAAGTATGCCGCAGTTTTTATTGCAGGGAGATAGTGTGCAGCTAATTGGCAAGTGTATGAATTATGCTGCTGATGCTTACAGCCTTACAACAAAGTTCAGCATCAATGATAAACTGGCAAAAGAAGATACAAAACAATTACCTGCTAAAGAGTCTGCAATTACTCAATTGCAGCTCGTAGCAAATAATACCGCAGATACTATAAAAGCAGCTTACACTTTACAAACAACAACCGGTTTTAAAGATGGCGAAGAAAGGAAAATACCCATATTTAAAACGGGATCAGAAGAAACCGTGGGTAAGTTTTGGGTGTTGCGGAACGATACAACTTTTACATTTAATGCTGATGAGCATGCTGGTGCTGTTGAAATGTCTGCACAGAATAATACCCTGGATATTTTGCTTGATGAAATCGAACACTTAAAAAAATATCCGTACTACTGCATGGAGCAAGCTGCTTCCAAACTGTGTGGCTTATTGATGGAAAAGAAAATAAAGGAATCGCTTAAACAAAAATTTGATGGCGATAAACAGATAGGGCAATTGTTACAAAAAATACAGAAAGCGCAGTCGTTTGAAGGCGGATGGCCCTGGTGGGAGAATGGTAAACCAGACGCTTATATCACCAATTACATTATACAAGTCTTACTGCCTTTACGAAATGAACCGGCCATAGAAAATAACATCAGGAACGGGCTGCTCTTTCTTCAAAATCAATTAGCGGTTGTAAAGAAAGAAGTTTT
>JANXWM010000374.1 GCA_025351145.1 Chitinophagaceae bacterium | reverse complement strand
ATTTTGTGCAAGCTGTAATAAGCAAGTAGTAGATTTCAGCTTAATGAGCGACCAGCAAGTGTTCAATTATTTTTCGACAGCCACAGGCAAAACCTGCGGTCGCTTTGCAGAAGACCAACTGCAGCGTGATTTGATACCAACCAAAATAGAAAAGAAAAAAGCCTGGTGGATTGCATTAATGATGCCTTTGCTTTTATTATTTGACAAAACAAATGCACAGAAGAAAAATACAAATAATGCGCAGGGAAATTCTTCTGCAATTAAACAGGAACCCAGGGCACAACTTATGGGGAAGGTTGCTGCACCGGTTGCAGCAGACACCATGATTTTAATGGGTGGTGCTGCAGTTCAGCAAATTTGTAAAACAACAGTTGGCTATACAATTTTGGCTGTGCAGAATCAAATAGTTCCAAAGGAAATATTAATTACAGGAAGGTTGACAGATAAGGAAAATGGTGAAGCAATACCTTATGCCACAGTTTCAATAAAAGGCAAAAAAACAGCGACTGTTTCTGACTCGGCAGGCAACTTTAAATTACCTGTTATCCCAAAAGAAAAAAATGCCTCATTAATTATTTCATCCGTTGGTTATGAACAAAAAGAAATAACTATTCTGCTAAATAATGAGTCGAATAATATAACACTTCAGCAAGATGTGAACGCACTCCCGGAAATAATTGTAGTAAACGGGAAATTAACAACCTGCTCAAGAATGTTAAGCGGGGATGTTGTGGTAATCGCAGGGTATACTGTTGCTCACCGGCGAATTAAGCAAGTTGATACTATACCTTCAACCATCCGAAAAGTCTTTCGCAATGAGGCTTTGAAAGCTTATCCTAATCCTGCGCCTAGAGGAAGTATTCTGCACGTTGAAATTAAAAAGGCCGGTGAATACGCTGTTCAACTGCTGGATAATAATTCAAAAGTTTTACTGGTGAATGAGTTTAATACTGAAAGTAATAATGCTTTTACTGAAATAGAACTTCCTTCAACATTAGCTGCTGGTATTTATTATGTACGCATTATTGATGAACGGAAAAGAAAATCTTACACGGATAAAATTATGATTCAGTAAGCGGCTGTTGACTGCTCATTTATAATCAGAAAGTACAAGTGTGCGACGCAACGGATGCTTCATGCGTGTTCTTCTGCCTGTCCCAAAAAATATAACCTTTTATTTCTTAAACGCAGGATGAAACTGGTGCAATGTTGCACGTAAAAAATCGCGGTCTAAATGTGTGTATATCTCTGTGGTGATAATGCTTTCGTGCCCCAGCATTTCCTGTACGGCACGCAGGTCTGCGCCGCCTTCTATTAAATGTGTGGCAAATGAATGCCGGAAAGTGTGCGGCGAAATATTTTTTGTGATACCTGCCTTCCTGGCCAAGTCTTTAATAATATAAAAGATCATTACACGGCTTAATCCCTGCCCTCTTTTGTTGAGAAATAATATATCGCCGAAACCATTTTTAACCGGCTGATGAACACGGATATTGTCTTTGTATGTAGTGATATATTTCACGGCATCCCTCCCTATAGGTACAAGCCTTTCTTTATCGCCCTTGCCAATTACACGTATAAAACCAATATCAAGATACAGGCAACTGATCTTTAAATTAATTACCTCGCTAACCCGCAAACCACAACTGTACATCGTTTCAAGAATGGCTTTGTTGCGGCCACCATCGGGTTTGCTTAAATCAATTTGCGAGATCATATTTTCTATTTCATCCAGGCCCAAAAAATCGGGCAATACTCTTTTTGTTTTTGGCGCTTCCAGTAAACTTGAAGGATCTGCTGTTACAATATTTTCAAGCAAACAGTATTTATAAAACCCTCTGATGCCTGAGATAATTCTTGCCTGCGATGTGGCCGTCATTCCAAGTTCAGCGATCGATTTTATAAACTGCTGCAGGTCTTTCAAATCCAGTTCCGGCGGGGATTTCAGGTTATTACTCAATTCAAGAAACTGGGTAAGCTTATCTACATCGTGCAGGTAAGCTTCAACAGAATTATCGCTTAGCGATTTCTCTAACTGCAGGTAAGCTTTAAACCCTTTTTTATACGGCTCCCACATACTCATTCAGGATTTTAAATTGCAGATTCATGATAAGTTTGTTTTATCGCTTATATTCGTTTCAACTATCAATATTAAATATTCAATCGCACAATTTTCAATTTACATGCAACCTGTTAATCTTCGCTCGTTCAAATTAAAAGTATATCATCATCAAAAAGCATTTAAACGTTTTCTTGGCAAACTTGGAAAGAAGCCGCCGAAAGGGTTAGATAAAATTGCCGAACAGGTTAATGCAGAAGTGTGGCAGGAAGTTGATTGCCTTTCCTGCGCCAACTGCTGCAAAGTAATGACGCCCACTTTTACCAATAAAGATATAAAACGTATTGCCACGCATCTTGAAATGAGCCAGCAGGAATTTAGAGATAAGTGGCTTTACTACGATAAGAAAAGCAAAGACTGGATGAACACCACACAACCATGCCAGTTCCTCGATTTAAAAAGTAACATGTGTTCTATTTACGAAGTGCGGCCCTCTGACTGTGCAGGTTTTCCGCACCTTGCCAAAAAGAAAATGGTTGATTATATGCATGTGCACCAGCAAAATATTCAATACTGCCCGGCTACTTACAAGATGGTAGAAAAAATGATGGAGCGTGTTGATTTATAGTTGATCGCTTTGGTAAGAAGAAAATTTTTTGTAGCCCAGCTGAAGCAGTACTATGAAGCTTTGCTTGCGTCGCACTCTTGTACGTTCATAACTTTATTCATCAACCCCACGATTGCAATAGTTGTTGCCGGATGGCAGTGATGCATAGCTGCTGAATGATATGCAGCACAAGAGTGCGACGCAAGTAAAGCTTCATTAATAATCCAAAGCCTGGTTCAAAAAAAATGCTCTTTAATATTTTTGGCTTACTCTGCTTCAACAATCATTTTGCCTGTGTTCTCACCTTTAAATAACCCCAGCAGAGCATTTGGCAACTGATCAAAACCATGAACAATTGTTTCTGTATATTTTAGTTTTCCTTCTTTTACCCACTGCGCCAAATGCTGAATACCTTCTGGAAACAGGCTTTGATAATTGCTTACAATAAAGCCCTGCATCAACACGCTTCGCGTAAGTAACATAGTCTGTATGCGGGGCCCCATGGGCGTTTCGGTAGTATTGTATGTAGATATTTGTCCGCACAAAGGGATGCGTGCATGAAAATTAATGTTGGCAATAACGGCATCAGAAATTTCGCCGCCCACATTATCGAAATAAATATCAACGCCATTTGGGCACAAAGCAGCAATGGCATTTTTTATGTTGGGCGTGGTCTTGTAATTGATGGCTTCATCAAAACCAAATTCATCTTTTAATAGATTTATTTTTTCATCGGAACCTGCAATACCAATTACACGGCAGCCCTGAATTTTAGCGATCTGCCCAACAACAACGCCCACTGCACCTGCAGCACCGGATACTACAACCGTTTCTCCGGCTTTTGGTTTTGCAATATGCATTAATCCAAAATAAGCAGTAAGGCCGGGCATACCTAATATGCCTAAATAATAACTGGCCGGAGCAATTGTTGTATCAATTTTTTGAATATTTTTTTCAGAAACAATTATTTGTTGCCGCCATGGAAGCATGCCTAAAACAACATCACCTGTTTTAAAATTCTCAGATTTACTTTCAGTTACTCTGGCAACCACGCCGCCAGCTATTGGCGCATCAATTTGAAAACACGCAGCGTACGATTTTACATCGTTCATTCTGCCGCGCATATAAGGGTCTACCGAATAATACAAACCTTTTAACAGCACTTCACCTTCGTTAATTTCGGGGAGTTCAACATTTTCGAATCTGAAAATATCCATGGTGGGCGTGCCTTTGGGCCTTGCTGCAAGCACTATCTGTGTTGTGGTCATCGTTATGTTTTAATGGTTGAAGGTAATTCTAAATTGAGCAATGGGTTTTGTTATAATTTTTAAACCATTTTGTATTACAACAATGCGTTACAAAATGTCTTAGGCTCAATATTTTAATGTGCCGGAAATAAAAAAACCGGCAGACTGATCAATCTGCCGGTGTAATAATTTTGTTCAACTTCTTTGTTATTTAGAAGGAGCGGCTTTGGCCGGTTCAACTTCTTTATCTTTTCCTTTTTTCTCTTTGCGGGTAGCAATTTTCTTTGCGTCGTTTTTTACATCTTTATTCCTGTCGTGCCTGTCTCTATGTAGAGAAACCTGGTCTTTTGCAATTTTTTTCTTTCCGGTACCTGCTGTATTCTTATCAGTCTGCAAAGTACTCTTATCCTGTTTAATTTCTTTCTGATCTTTTTTAAGATCCTGTTTTTGTTTCTGAACCATTGGGTGTTTTACCGGTTCTTTTGTGGTCTGTGCTGTTGCAAATGACGCCCCAAGTATTGTGGCGCAGGCAACTAAAAAAAGTGTCCTTTTCATTTTTTAATTTTTATGTTTTTTTAGTAAATTTTTATTTACGAATGATAGATGCCGCATTAGTTTTTTAGTTTAATCTTCCGAACATGCTTTAACAATTGTTTTAAATCAGCCATACTGTTAGCCAGGCATTTGAATTGCTGTTAAGCATCCTTGCGTCGCACTCTTGTACTGCATAACTATACGGACCTATGGCTGCTTTTTTTGCAGGCATAGTGTATAGCAATTACTGGTAAAAAAAGGTTTAATCAATAACGTTCAGGGCTGTTGAAAGCTGCTATATAATCAGAATGTACAAGTGTGCG
>JANXWM010000326.1 GCA_025351145.1 Chitinophagaceae bacterium | reverse complement strand
GTACAAGTGAGTGACACAACTGAAGCTTCATTTATATACTATCGCCGGTGCCAAAATTTTCTTATTGAATATTATAAGTTGCCATTACTCTTTCAAGCTCTGCGGCTTTATTTAGTACTGCGAGTTGTGCAAGTGAATATTGTATTTCTGCGGTTGTTTGTTGCACACGTGCATCGATGAGCTCTATCTGCAAAGCCTGTCCCTGCTTATATCTCAGCTCCGTTAAGCGGTACGCTTCTTTGTTGCTGGCAACTGCATCGGCTGTGCTGTTCATGGCTTCTAATGCGGCTTTATAAGTGTTATAAGTTGTGGTTACCTGAAGGCGTAACTGGTTCTCGGTATCGGTGTATTGATTTTTAATGGCATCAATATCGGTTTGTGTTTGCTTAACTTTTATTTTATTATCGTTGCCTTTAAAAATGTTCCAGTTGAGCTGCAGTCCGGCAAGCTGGTAAAACTGTTTATCGTTGAACTTGTAACCATAACCCTGGAAGCCCACATTATAAAAAGCGCTTAGCACAGGCAGCTTAAAACTTTCGTTGAGTTTAAGATTTGTTTCGAGTGTTTTCTGTGCGCTTTTTATTTTGGTAAGTTCTTCGCGGTTAGAGGGCAGCTCAACTTTTACAAGCAGCTCCTGCTGCAATGATTGCAGGATAGTTGAGTCGAAAGCAATGGGTGTTTCGAATGATTGATTGAGCAAAGAATTAAAATATGCAGCAGCATTTTGCTGGTTTTGCGTTGCTTCTGCAAGCGATGTTTGTACCTGGCTTACTTGTGCTTTTGCTTTAAGCACCACTTCCTTGGTTGCTGTATTATTCTTAACCAGCTTCTCATTAAAACGAAGGCTTTCATTTACGGTAGCAAGTGCATTTGTATAAATATCGAGCGCCTTTGTTGCCTGCAAATACCGGTAATAGGCCTGCTTGATATTGTACACCAATTCCCTTTTATACAACAGCACATCTGCTTCGTAACCGTTGATGAGTTCTTCTTTTATTTGCCTGTTGTATTTAAGCGAAGGATTATACACAGGCAGCGAAACTTCGAGTTTTGTATCGTTAAAATCGTTGGGTAAAAATTGTATTTCCTGGTTGGCAATCTGTGGAAATTTAGTGGTAGAAGTTAGCTGGTTCAAGGTGCTGTAAATAGGATTCAATAAATCGCCAATTGGAAGCTCGGATGTTCGTCCGCCACTTGCCACAGTATACTGCGCATTCAACCCAACCTGTGGATAAAAAAGTGACTTCGCCCTGTCTAAATCCAGTTCTGCTTTTTGAAGATCGAATGATTTTTGTTTCAAGGCAAGGTTACTGTCTAACCCACGTTTGATATAACTTTCCAGAATAGATTGGGCCTTTACATTTTGCTGCATTGCACCTGCTGTTACCAGCAGGAAAAGCATGAGAAGTTTGATTTTGGTCATAAGTCTTTATATTAATGATGTTTAAATTATTAACATTGTTAAGTAACAAGGCAAAAAAAATTACTCCTTATTAAACGAATTATCAATGGTGCCCAGCAGCCAGTTTAATGAAGTATGCATGGTGCTTACCAGCTTTTCTTTTGGCACCAGTTTATTCATCCTGTCGCGTATAGCCAGCGACACCAACCCATGCACCATTCCCCAGATTGCCATTGCCACGGCTTCAACTGGCGCTTTTTGAATAAGCCCCTTTTCCATGCACTCCTGAAGCAAAACCTGCAACGCCCCAATGGCAGTATCACCTAAAGACCAATCACAATTCTCCATTTGCGCCAAGGCATCCATGGGTGCGTGTTGTATAAACATTACATCGTAAAACTCCTGGTTCTGCATGCCAAAATTGATATAGTTTTCGCCCATTTTATACAGGCGCATCAGCGGGTTTTTTATTTCGGGTAAGTTGCTGTTCATCTCCAGCATCTTTTGAAAACCAAGCTCATGCAGATGAAAAAATATCTCATTCTTATCTTTAAAGTAAAGGTAAACAGTGGTTGGACTGTATTCAATAAGATCAGCAATTTTGCGCATTGTTACATGCTCAAAACCTTCTTCTATAAAAAGTTTCATAGAAGCATCAAGGATCATCTTCTTAATGTCCTGCTTCTGCTTTTCTTTTCTCTCTGCTATTCCCATGATCTATTAATTACGATGTAAAAATACTTAACACCGTTAATTTACCAAATTTATTTTCAATATTTTTTTGAGCCGGGCCAAATTATTTCATGGCATCACCTCTTGCGTCGCACTCTTGTACGTTCGGAACATTATTCAGCTGCAAGCTTCACGCCACAAGCTGCAAGCAAAAAACAATAGCGTATGGCCCGCAGCCAAAAGCTTATAGCTATTCTTCAGTACAAGAGTGCGACGCAAGTAAAGCTCGTGCGTGAAATGCTGTTTGGCTAATAAATTTTTCCCCACTCCCTGCCTTTCACTTTTCAGCTTATACCTATTTCTTATCTTGCAAGCTTGCTATGGATAAATTCATTGTTTCAGCACGTAAATACAGGCCGCAGGCATTTGATACTGTTGTGGGCCAGTCGCACATTACCACTACTTTAAAGAATGCGATCCAGCACAATCAACTGGCGCATGCATTTTTATTTTGCGGCCCGCGGGGTGTGGGCAAAACAACCTGTGCACGCATTCTTGCAAAAACTATTAACTGCGAAAACCTGCAACCCGATGGCGGCGAGGCTTGCAACGAATGTAACAGCTGCAAAAGTTTTAATGATGGTATTTCACTGAATATCCACGAACTTGATGCAGCCAGCAATAACTCGGTGGATGATATTCGCTCTTTGGTGGAGCAGGTTCGCTTTGCGCCGCAAGCCGGTAAATACAAAGTGTATATTGTGGATGAGGTACACATGCTTAGCACGAGTGCTTTTAATGCTTTTCTTAAAACACTGGAAGAGCCGCCATCTTATGCCATTTTTATACTGGCTACCACAGAAAAACATAAGATACTCCCAACCATTTTATCGCGTTGCCAGATATTCGATTTCAAACGCATTACCAACAACGATACGGTAGAACATTTGCAGGAGATCGTGGTAAAAGAAGAGATTAAAGCAGAAAAAGCTGCCCTTCAGGTGATCGCTCAAAAAAGTGAAGGCTGTATGCGTGATGCACTAAGTATCCTGGACAAAATCGTAAGTTTTACCAATGGGGAAGTAACCTACCAGAATACGCTGGAGCACCTGAACATCCTCGATCATGATTACTATTTTAAACTGCTGAACAGCCTACTGCAACAGGATTTGGCGAGTGCCATGTTGCTGTACGATGAAATAAACCGGAAAGGTTTTGAAGGCGATATTGTACTGAATGGTTTAGCAGAATTCCTACGTAACCTGCTGGTGTGCACTGATGAAAGAGCCGCCTCATTATTAGATGTGGTGGAAGGCATGCAGGCGAAATATATTTCTGTTGCAAAAGGAACAGGACTTTCTTTCCTGGTAAGCGCTTTGAATATTTTGAACGAAGCCGAGATCAATTATAAAATGGCCCGCAACAAAAGGCTGCATGTTGAAATGGCGATTATAAAATTAAACTTTCTGCAGCAGGCTATCGAGCTCTCTATGGACAATGGTAGCCTTGTTAAAAAAAAACGGGTTGACGGACCGATAGCTTACCGGGTAAAATCTATACAACCTCTGCAGGTTAAACAACCTGAAACCAACAGTGCAAAGCTTTTAATTGAGCAGCCAAAACCTGCAACAGCAAAGCATAATATTCTTGAAGAAACACCAACCCTGATCTCTACAACTCAGTCAGCTTCAGCCAAAACTGCGGCAACTTCTCCATCTGCTAAACCGGGCAACGGCAATAAGAAAAGCTTACTCGATGGGCTTCGGCAAAAATACGGCGACCAGTACCTTATTGAAGAAATAAAGGAAGCAGAAGCATTAAACCAGCCGAAGCTAAAAGAATGCTGGGAACAGTATGCTTTAAAAATGGATGAACAGCAAAAGCATTCTGCCGCCAACACTTTTCGAATGGCAAGGTTAAAAATAGAAGCCGATAATTTTTTCACCATTTCGGTTGATGCCATTACCCAGCAAAGATTTGTAGAGCAGGAAAAAAGTTTGCTTATTGACTTTATTCAGCAGGCATTTAATAACCGCAGCATTACCTTTAAAGTGTTGGTAGAGGCTGGCGAACAGGAAGTGCTTCCCGCACATCTTACCATGAACAGCCGCCAGCGGTTCGACAAAATTTCAGAGCAATACCCCTGGGTAAAAGAGCTGAAAGACAGGCTTAAGCTTGAAATTGATTACTGATCTGGACTCCAATAATTTCCTTGGATTTTTTGGGCCCGGCAGAAGCATTTTATGGCATCGCCTGTTGCGTCGCACTCTTGTACGTTCGGAATAATGCTGAACATCCCCCAACGCTGCAAAGTTTTTATCTATAAAATCAAGCGCATTTAGCAGCTAATTTTCAAACTTCATTTAACTGGATTTACAGCAGTTGATAAAAAACCATTGTTAGAATTGATGCTATTGCATTTTCATGTAATTTCACGCCTCATTTTGTATCACGGATTGATACAGGTGAACGTTACACTGCTGCATATTGCTATAGTGTACAAGAGTGCGACGCAACAGGAGCTTCATACATATTCCATTGCCGGGCACAAAAAGAAACTGAAATTCTAAAATTGTAATTCAGAAATTATTTATGGCAGAAGTGATTTTAATGCCCCGTTTAAGCGACACCATGACTGAAGGTGTAATTGCCGCATGGCATAAAAAAGTGGGCGACGCTGTTAATAAGGGAGACCTGCTTGCTGAAATAGAAACAGATAAAGCAACGATGGAACTGGAAAGCTATCAACAGGGTACGCTTTTGCATACTGGCGCTGCTTCTGGTGCCAAGCTGCAGGTGAACGACCTGCTGGCCATTATTGGTAAACCCGGCGAAGATGTATCGGGACTTGTTGCCCAACATGCAACAGGCACAGCAACCACTCCTGCACCTGTTGCAAAAGAAGTTCCGGCAGCACAACCAGTTCCAGCCGCTGCACCCGCCACAGCAAAGATTGATGTTTCCACCATGGAAGAAGTAATATTAATGCCGCGTTTAAGCGATACCATGACCGAAGGCGTAATTGCCAGCTGGCAGAAAAACGTTGGGGATGCCGTAAAGAAAGGCGATGTGCTGGCCGATATTGAAACAGATAAAGCTACCATGGAACTGGAGAGTTATAAAGAAGGAATTTTACTCTACCAGGGAGCAAAACTCGGTGAAAAAATTCAGGTAAACGATCTTCTCTGCATAGTGGGCAAACCCGGTTTTGATGTAAATGCTGTGGTTAATGCACTAAAAGGCGGAGCCGCTGTTTCAGCAGCACCCGCAGCAACTTCAACCGAACAGCCTGCTGCTGCACCGGCACAGGCAGCTGTTGCCGCCGCACCGGTAGCCCAGCCAGAAGTTATCAATGAAGGAAGAATTTTTGCATCACCATTGGCAAAGAAAATGGCCGAAGAAAAAGGCATTGACCTGCGCTATGTAAAAGGCAGTGGTGATAATGGAAGAATTACAAAGAATGATATAGATGCCTATGTTCCTGCCGTTGCGCAACCTTCGCAGGTAACTGCTTCCGCCCAACCTGATGCAGCGCAGCCTGCTGCTAAACCGGCAGTTGTTTTAACGCCAGCAGGTCAGGTGAGCTTTGATGAGGTACCTGTATCCCAGATGCGCAAAGTAATAGCACGCCGCCTTGGCGAAAGCATGTTTACAGCACCGCATTTTTATGTAACCATGAGCATTGACATGGATGCCTGTGTTGCAGCCCGTGCCAAAATAAATGAAGTGAGTAAAACCAAGATCAGCTTTAACGATATGGTGCTTAAAGCGGTTGCTGTTGCACTAAAACAAAATCCTAAAGTAAACAGCAGTTGGCTGGGCGATAAGATCCACTACAACCATCATATCAACATTGGTGTGGCTGTTGCAGTGGAAGATGGTTTGCTGGTTCCTGTTGTACGGTTTGCCGATACAAAATCGCTGAGCCAGATTGGCGCCGAAGTAAAAGATTATGCACAGCGTGCCAAAGATAAAAAGCTGCAGCCCGCCGATTGGGAAGGCAGCACTTTTACCATTTCGAACCTTGGTATGTTTGGCGTGGATGAGTTTACGGCGATCATTAATCCGCCCGATTCCTGCATACTTGCTGTGGGTGGTATTGCGCAGGTTCCGGTGGTAAAGAACGGACAAATTGTTCCGGGTAATGTAATGAAAGT
>JANXWM010000314.1 GCA_025351145.1 Chitinophagaceae bacterium | reverse complement strand
ACTTTCATTTTTAAGCCAGAGAAGCAAAATAAACCCCAATGAAATCAGATGTCCAGAATTGCTTCGTCAATCTCTTTGCTCTTGTATTGTTTTTCGTAATCTGCTCTTGCTTTTTGTAATGCAGCACCGCTTCTTATTTCTTCATAACCTAAGTAACCTTGTAATATTTCAACTACTTCTTTAGCTTCTCTCTCAAGCAAATCAAGTTTATAAAATCTCCGCTCTGTCAAACTACCACGTTCTGCTGGAAGATAAAAATGCCATTCTTGTCCGTCTGTAAGTATGGCAACAGGAATACCAGTTTTAAAAGCATAGGTCAAAACTTGCTCATCGGTATTCACTGCTTTCCCTAATGCCTTAACTTCTATTATGATAATCGGCTTGTTTTCAGGAAAGCAAAGAGCAAAATCAATCATTTTATTTTCAATGCGATATTGGGGCTTTACTCTCTTTGTATCATAAACATTCCACCCTAATTCATTTAGAACTCTCAACACAACCCCGTTTGATATTTCTGCTTCATTCAGAAATTCTCTTTGTTTAATTGAATTAACGATGTCTTTAATTGAGTTCTCAAAAGTCATTAGTGGTATGAGTTTAGTTTACACTTGCTGCCAACGGCAAGGTATTGGCGAAGGCGGGGTATTTGTTGCTGTGTCCGCCCACATGCCGAACTACATAAAGGAGCGAAAATTTTATTTAAAAGTAAAGCCAATTACTAAACGGTCTGCCCATGACCAATGATTGGTAGCGGTAGATGTTGAACAAAGTTTGTCAAGCCCCACTTTTGCCAATACCATGTTGTGTGCCGTACTTCTTTGTGTCGGTAGGGGTACTTGATTTTTTTAAAGTTTTTTTTGGTTTAAAAACTGCTACGCCGTAAGCCAACAATTTTCTATACTGGTTTGTCGACCAACAAAAATGTGCATCCATGTATCGTATGTACATCTAAGTGTTCAGAACCTGGAGCAGCAATGCTTACGCAGCCTGCGTTTAGTACTTGTCCCGCTATAATTAATTCGCCTTGTAAAATATAAATAAACTCCGGAAGTTCGTGAGTATGTACTGGAATTTTTGCACCTGCCTCCATCCGTACAAATTGCATTTCCAGCTCTCCTGCTATCGCAATATCTTTGACAGATAAGCCTTTGGCGAACGTAGAAGGTTTCCAAACCATTTCATCCGGTTGTTGAAAAAAAATCTCACCTCGGTCTAGTATTTTCATGTTTTTTATTTTTATAAAATTATACACACCTCCCTGCATTAACAATATACAAATTTACAAATGTTGCTTTTTGTGCTATAAAATGGTGCTTTCGGTCAAGTCATACCTAAATGATAAAGAACACTTTTACTGTCGTCCCAACGATGGTGAAACAGTTAGGCAGTATGGCACACAACGTTCAGGTATTGGCGAAGGCGGGGTATTTGTTGCTGTGTCCGCCCACATACTGAACTACATAAAGGAACGAAAATTTGATGAAAACGTAAAGCTAATTAATGAACGGTCTGACCATAACCAATGATTGGTAGCGGTATATGTTGAACAAAGTTGGTCATGCCCCGCCTTTAGCCAATACCATGTTAGGCGATCGTTATTTTTTAATAATGTCTATTGGCTTTGGTTCATTGGAATAAAATGATAATACTTCTTCCGCGTCGACATTCGTTAATATTTTCAACTTCGAGTTTTTAATAGCTTCTTCTGGAGACATCATTGATCTGGAAAGAAGTAATTTAAAAATTTCTTTCTTTTTGTCTAAGGTTGTTTCCTTTGTCCTTGACTTTAAATATTTCTGATAAGCGTCAGCCATATCTTGCCAAATTGCTATTTCATTATCAGGGTTAGCATCTCGTTTAAAATTCGTAATTGTTTCTTCCAGGCTAACGGGATATACCTCCGCAAATGTTGATTGAATTTGTGTAATTTTTTTGATTTGTGTTGTACTTAAGGAATCATTTACAACTTCACTGGGTCGAATGCTTTTCGGATCAATCGTAATCGTTTTTGGTTCTTCCTTTCTATTTGAAGTACAGCAATTAAGAAAGAAGGAAAGTGCAACGAGTAATAAATAATTTTTCATTTTTGCTCTTGATGCTGATTAAATAATGTCGCCTAACGTGCGTGCATTTGCGAAGGTGGGGAATTGATGCTGGTCAAGCCCGGATCGTCAAGCCGCACATTGATTTGATTTTGAAGTTACAAAAAATGTTGAACAATGATTGTCTGCCCGAACTGAAGATGAATAGTGGTAAAATGATGAAGAAATGCGGGTCAAGCCCCACTTTGCGCAAATGCTTTTGTTGTGCGTTCGTGCTTCTTCCCTTATCTTTTAATTACTATTTTTATTGATCATTTAACTCGAATTCGTTACGTATGTTTTTCATAAAAGCAACAGCCTGCTGGCGATCCCTCTTGTATAAATTTTCAAGGTACAAAGCATAGGTTTTATAAAGCATCAAATCAACACTGAATTGCACAAGATCCTCTTGTGTAATATTCCTGAGCTTGTCATTGATGGGAATAAAACTGTGAGAGCTGATAGAAGCGGAATCTGTGTACTTAAAAATGTTTTCAGGTGTAAAATGCTTCAACATAAATCCTTTCTCAATATATTGTCTGCTATAATCAAATTCAATGTCCGCTACGATCATGGTGGAATTTACTGCTGATTCATAACTGTTGATAAGTCCCGGTATTTTTGTAGCAGAGAACAGGCGCAAAACTCCTGTACTTTTCAGCTCGCTGATGGTTCCATTGGATGACACAAAATTAAAATTAAGCGATGCGCTAACTACTAATCTTTGTAAATCAAGATTATTTATTTTATCCTTTGGCTGTTGCAAAATAGCATAAAGGCTGTCTATTTGGTTTATTTTACGGTTGCTTTTTTCGAGCAGCTCAGTTAAATGAACTGTATCAATTTTCAGGTCATTCATCAGCGAAACTGTAAGTTGATGAATTTTTCCCTTTTCATTATATGCTTCCCTGATGTTTTCCGCAAAAAATCCCATTGTTACAGCAAGAAATATCATCAAGAATTCAAGAAAATATTCTTTCCCTTTTTTAGGTTTATGATGAAGATCAGGGTGATGATGTACTTCCATATTTTCAGTTTCTTGTTTTGGGGTAGTGGTTTCCGTGTCCTTAATAGGAATAATTTCGTTAGCAGGGTTTTCCGATTGAATATTTGTCGGAGCATCTAAGTGTTCTTCATCTACATTGTCTGCCATCTAGTTTTGGTTGGTTTTGTTATTAGAGTGTTCAATCGCATGACGCACAACGTAGCGGCTTTCTGCTGTGCTGATATTCTGTGTTCTGTCCTCCGGTACAAAAGCCCAATAGAATTGCCGCAGTTGAAGTTACAAAATAGCGCTGAAATTTATTCATCCTGCCCGGACCAAAGCCGAATAACGATCTGCAGATCAGAACATATCCTAAAGCCAGCATAGCGGAAAACCGCCATGTTGGCTGCAGCACACATTATTTGGAGTTTACAACCTTTATATCATTATTAGGAAGATTCACCTTAAGATACTTTTTCATAAGTGTAATATGTTTTATTCTATCATAAAAAGAATATTCGATGACAAATATTTTATTCTTTCTTATTTCCTTTAAAATATGGAAATCTCCATAATTTTCTAATTTTAATTTTGATAAAAGATTTTCAAATATAATAGCTGAATCTAAAAAGTCATGTAGGTGAATCCAGTTATTAAAATTTCGATCAACCTCCATCTCAAATGTTTTTCGCCAATCAGGTCCAAGTTTTTTTGCGATTACGTTATATACCTTTTCGTTTTCC
>JANXWM010000298.1 GCA_025351145.1 Chitinophagaceae bacterium | reverse complement strand
TATCTAACCCGAATTTCTTTATTGCCGGAGTGTGATAACCCAGTTTATATTTTTCGATGATGTAAGCATCATCCCCCTCAAATTTATCATACTGCAGAGATGGTTTCGTGTGATAGCGTTGCAGGTAAGGCGGCTCGGGTACTTTTATATTTTTTTTAAACTGGCTGTTATAGCCAACTGCTGCCAGGTTAACCCCCGCTGCGGGCTTGCCTTTGTAATCATTTACTTCTATGGTAATGCTGTCCTTTTGCCCGGGATAAATTACAGGCACCGCATTTATTTTTATATCAAGCACTTTGTAGAGCAATGCAATACTCTCCTGTTTCTCATAAGGTTCATTTCCCCAAACGTATTGCCACTTTACTTTGTAGCCGCGGTTTTTATGAACTGCCGGTACAATCCATTTAATAACCGCATCTTCACTTTTACCTGAGGCGATAATTTTATTGCCATCAAAAACAGAAAACCATACAGGGATTTTATACGTGTTATTCAAAGCAAACCCGAAGCTATCCTTAATACTCAGCCTTGAAATATTAACATCATAACGGCCTTCTATTTTAACAACAGAAGAATCTTTGCGGAGGTTATTTTCAATAAGGTAAAAATAATATTCCTCTGCAAATGGATCAACTTTTATCCTTAATGGAAAAGTAATTTGTTTAGCCTGATCAACATCAGCAGAAATTTCAACAACCCCTTTTGCTGTAACAACTTTTCCATTTTCACGGTATTCTGCGATTACCGTATCATTGATAAGTGCTGTGTATAATTCTTTGCTGTTCGTTTTATATTCGATTGTACTGCTCTCAGTGTGCAGCTCATTATTGCTGTTCTTAAAAACAAGTGTGGCATTTATTTCCATAGATGCAGCTGGAAAAGAATTCGTGCATACTGCAAATTTTGTTTCGCCGTCAGCAAGCATGGGCTTTTCTCCGGAATACAAAGTATCAGGTACATAGAGTGTGTCTTTATTAAATGAATGAACTGATACCCGTGTAAGTATAAGTTTTGCCTTTGCATCGAGTAACGATAACCCATTCGCATCACTGGCTGTTGCATAAAATACCATTGAATCCCGTTCATAATATTCATCCTTAACTGACCGGAAATTATATTTTGCTATTTCATCCAGCACATAGTCTTCTGTACTGAAAGAACCGCGCAGTAACTGTTTGTGCTTTTTTGTTTTAAAGATAACGTTGTACCTGAGATCGTTTGAAAGCGTATCACTTAAAGGAAAAGCGTAAATGAACGATCCGGGTGAAGTTGGTTTTAGTGTTGCAATCAATTGATTTTTCGATTGTCCATCCTGGTAATATTCCAGGTACACTGCAGCATCTTTTCTATATTGTTTCTGTCTTTTATCTACTATATATGCCTTAAATTTTACAGTATCGGTAAGTTTATATTTTGGCTGGTTAAACAGCATATAACCCTTTGCACCAGCATAATTTGAATTGTAACCGCGGTATCTTTTACTTTTAAAAACTGACATAACTTTCTGTGGCAACCATAAAACCACACTGCCTGTTCTTGTGTATTTAAAGTTAGCAAACCTTTGATGTAAAGGGGTTTTGTCGTTTTCATATTCTCCGGAAAGCAGTAAAAATGTTGTGTCACCCGGTGTATAAATTTTCACAAAAGCTTCATCAGGATTTTTCTGTTTTACAATAAAAGTTTGCGCCTCTTTGTTATATTCCGCCGGCTTGTCATCAACATACACTTTAGCGTTTGTAAGGCAGGCCCCTTCTTTGTTTCTTAATGATAGTTGAACCCGGTGCCGGTTATTAATTGGATATGCATAAACATTTGTAACACCGGTAATATCTGCAATAATATCATTATCATAAATGCTTAATAAAAGATACTGGCCTGTAGCAAGTGAATCTTCATTAACAGCATCTTTCGCAAATACGGTATATGGCGATTGGCTTAAATACAAGTCTATTGGAATGGAGTCTTTTAAAATATATTTCTCTGCGGAGTCTGCAGCAATCTTATACACAAAAGTTTGGTAGCTTTTCTTCCTTATCTCTTTCAAATTCGGTTGCGCCAAAATAAATAATGGAAGCACGCACAGCAAAAGGGTAAAACTTTTCTTCATAAGCAGTAATTAGTATTAGTTCCTGATGCAGCATTGCAAAAAATTACACAGGGAAAAATAAAAAATATAATACCAGCTAATCTTTTCATGGAATCTTCGTTGCGTCGCAATCCGTTTATGGTTCTGTTATTAATTGAACTTTGGCATCACAATTTGCAGCCATTACTCATTGGC
>JANXWM010000296.1 GCA_025351145.1 Chitinophagaceae bacterium | reverse complement strand
TATCTAACGGCACAGGGTATCCTTATCATATCGGGGACCGTGTTGATAAATTATTCGGAAGCTATGAAGCGTTAACTCCCGATGGTAAGGTGATCCATGATGAATCCGGCTTCCCAATCTATCTTCCTAAAGCTCAATACTTAGGCCACGCTGATCCAGACTGGGCATGGGGTATAAACAATAAGTTCTCTTATAAATCATTCAGCCTCTCATTCCAGTTTGACGGTATGGTTGGTGGTAAAATACAGGACCGTGTACTGCGTAAATTAACCGAAGGCGGACGTGGTCAAAATACCAATGAAGGCGTAATTGGTGCCGCTCGTTTATATGAATCTAGCCATTGGGGCGATGAAGGGTATACAGGCGCATATAATTCTGATGGCACACCAATGCTTGGTGGAGATGGTGTTCAGGTTTCAAACGGAGCAGATATACAATATGATCCTGTTACCGGTGTTATTACTAACTATAAAGATTTGCAGTTTGCCCCTAATAAAACGGCTGCCCAGTGGATACAGGATTACGTTAGCAGCTTTTATAACGATCCTCAGCACACAATGGTAAGCAAGACGTATGCAAAACTGCGTGAAGTAGTAATAACCTACTCATTGCCTTCAAAATTGCTGCAAAAATCATTTATTAGTAAACTTGATATTTCGCTTGTTGGAAGAAACTTATTGTATTTCTTCCCCAAAGCATTTCATGATATTGATGTGGATCAATATCCCGGCCGCGACCAGTTTGGGTCAATCAGCAGGGAGTACAACCTTCAAACGCCAACAACCCGCAGTTATGGCATAAACATAAATGTTGTATTCTAAAATGAATTTTGTTTGGCAGCTGAATTAATAAATAAAAGCTATAAAATTACTTATATGAAATCATTAAAATTCCAGATCATACTTGCTCTTACAGCGCTTGTACTCGCAACGGGTTGTTCGAAAAAGTTTGAGGATTATTCAAAAAACAAAAACCTGCCGTTGCAGGTTCCGCCTGCATTGGTATTGCCAACTATTTTGAACGACATGATCGTATATCCCGGTGGAGATGAAGATAAGGCAGATCAGAATATCGTTTCTAACTATACATACTATGGCCTTAATCAATACTGGAGCGGAAGTGCCAATCTCAACTACGGCACTTTGCATAATGTATTGGCAATGGAATCAGAAGCAAGAAGGCTTGCAGGTTCTGACAACAATCCATATCATGCACTCGGTTTATTTTTCCGTGCCTTTTTCTTTGTTAACATGAGCGAAAAAGTAGGCGATGTTCCAATGACTGAGGCTTTACAGGGTTTAGATAATCCTTCCCCAAAATATGACTTACAGAAAGAAGTATTCCGTCAGTCTCTTGTTTGGCTCGATTCCGCAAATACCCTGCTTGCTGGTTTCTTGAGCAATGGCTTTCTTGAATTTTCCGGGGATTTTTATTACAAAGAAAGGCTCAACTCTCCTTTAAATGGATCTAATGGACGTGATGCTCTTGTTGAATGGCAGAAAGTGGTAAACACCTACAAACTGCGTGTGTTAATAGAATTAAGCAAACGCACAGACGATGCAGACCTTAACGTAAAACAACAGTTTGCAACCATCTTCAACAATCCATCGCAGTACCCCATTTTTACCAGCAACGACGATAACCTTCAGTATGCTTATAACAACACGTATAACTACTATCCTGATAATCCAACCAACTATGGTAATAATGCAGGACGTTTAAACATAGCTGCAACATTGTTGAATAACCTAAGCCAGTTGCACGATCTGCGTGCAATGGTAATTGCAGAACCTGCACGTGGCCTTGGTTACAGCGATACATCTTATAATTCTTATGTAGGGGGTAATTCCGGGGAGGATGTTAGTACACTTGCAACACTCTCTGGTGCGGGCAAATTATCGCTCTATAATTACAACCACTTTTATTCAACATATACAGCCGAACCAACATTGATCCTGAGCTATCCCGAAGTTTGCTTTTGCATAGCAGAAGCCATTAACAAGGGCTGGGTTACAGGCGATGCTGATACCTGGTACCAAAACGGAACCAAAGCTATGTTTGCTTTTTATGGCATAAAAGATGGCGATAATAATATAGTACTGCAAAAAGCCGATGGAACCCCAATCACCTACACAGTTCCATTTAGTTTTGATGATTATTTCAACCAGCCCCTTGTTAAATACAAAGGCAATAATACAGACGGATTAAACCAAATACTGTTACAGAAATATCTTGCCTATGCACGCAACAGTGGCCTGCAGGCTTACTATCAATGGCGCAGAACCGGTGTTCCTGCTTTTAATGCAGGCTCAGGTTCAGGCAATGGCGGCGTAATACCAAAAAGATACCAGTATCCATCCAACGAATTGTCTGCAAATGGAATAAATCTCAATGCATCTTTAAGCCAGCAGTACGGTGGAAACGATGATATCAATGCATTAATGTGGCTCATTAAATAATAAATTCTATGAAAAGTAAAAGATGGCGAAACTCATTAAAAGTTTCGCCTCTTTTTATGTTCGTATAAAAATATTATGACCTTAAGTTTTTAGGCCTGTGTTGGCCGGGGCTACAGTTCTTTATTCAGCTTTGGTTGTGTCACTCACTTGTACGTTCAGAACGGGAGGCAACTGTGGCTCAACGTATCCGTCAGTAAAAGAGTGCGACGCAACGATGCATCATAGCAATACTTCAGCTGGGCTCAAAAAAAGAATAACGGCTTAAATAAAATATAAAAAAATACAGCTTTATTGCCGTTCTTTTCCTTTTTGCACCCCTGTTATTTTTAAACCAAATCATCCGGTAATTGCTCTGTAAAAACTATTCAAATAAATAAACTTCAATATTCCATGAACCGTTCTATCAGCAGTGAAAAAGCCACAAACGAAATAATGCATTTGTTTGAAAAATATGGCCATGAAGATTATGATGGTGAACCGGTATCTCAAACATCGCACATGACTCAATGCGCTATGCAGGCCATGAGCGAAGGGGCCGATATGGAACTGATACTCGGCGGTTTCCTGCACGATGTTGGCCACCTGTTAAGGCACGAGCAAATTACTGATGCAATGGGTAACTATGGTGTGGTAAACCATGAGGGCCTTGGCGCTGCATACCTGCATTCAAAAGGTTTCTCAGCGCGTATTTGCGCCATGGTAGAAAAACATGTTGATGCAAAAAGGTACCTTGTTGCAACAGACCCTACCTATAAAGAAAAATTATCTGAAGCAAGCCTGCAAACACTGGAATGGCAGGGTGGTCCAATGAACGGGAACGAAGTAATTTTATTTTCGCAGCACGAATTTTTCGATGATATTATTAAAGTGCGTTTGTGGGATGAGCAGGCAAAAAGTTACGATGCGGTCATGTTGCCTTTAAGCCATTTCCGTAACTTAATTCATGAATATTTAAATGATCATAATTAAGGTTAAATTGTAGGGATGTAATTTAAAACCTATAGTTAAAACATAAAAATTTGTACATGAGCCATCATATAAAACTTGTTGTATTCGATATTGCCGGCACCACGGTAAAAGATAATGGCGAAATAGCTATCGCGTTTCAAACAGCGATGAAGGAAAAGGGTTATGATGTGCCCGTTGAAAAAATAAACCCGCTGATGGGTTATAAAAAACCCGAAGCGATCAGTATTATGCTGCACGAGTACGAGCCAGATGCAGCAAAGATTACAGAGGGTTATATCAACGCTGTACACGACAGGTTTGTTTCGCTGATGGTTGAATATTACAGCAATACAAATGAACTGGAGCCATTGCCCCATGCGGAAAAAATGTTTGCATATTTAAAAGAAAAAGGAATTAAGGTTGGGTTGGATACAGGCTTCTCAAGCCATATCACCAACGTAATTATTACAAGGCTTGGCTGGTTAAAAGATAACAAAGTTGATTATGTTGTTTCAAGCAACGAGGTTGCATCGGGAAGACCGCAACCGTTTATGATTCAAAAAATGATGCAGGCCGCAGGTATTGATGATGCACGGCAGGTTATAAAAGTTGGCGATACAGAAGTAGATATCAACGAAGGTAAAAATGCGGGTTGCCTTTATTCAATTGCAGTAACAACCGGTGCATTTATAAGAGAAGAATTAATTCCTTACAATCCCGATTTTATTATTGATGGTCTTGATGAACTCGTTGCCATTTTAGAGAAATAATATTGGCCGGGCAGAAGTTTTTCATGGTATCTGTTGCGTCGCACTCCTGTACGTTCGGAACAATACTAAGCTTCGGGATACGAGCAAAATGTAAACGCTCAAAGCTCGCAGCTATAAGCTCATAGCTATTCTTCTGTACAAGAGTGCGACGCAACCAAAGCTTAATAATCATACCTCAGCCCGGTACATAAAATAAATTATGCTTACATCAACATTGCTGCAGCAGAAATTAAAGAACATGCCTTTATGGGCCTTGTCAGTTTATGCAGCGCTCTGTTCTTTCGCTGTGTACTTCTGCATGTATGCATTTCGTAAACCTTTTACTGCCGCGGGTTTTAGCGGAATTGAATTTTTAAATATTGATTATAAAGTGTGGCTGGTTACGGCGCAGGTAATTGGATATATGCTCAGTAAATTTTATGGTATAAAATTTATTTCGGGCATGAAAGGGGAGAAGCGTGCCGTAACAATCGTAAAACTTATTCTGCTGGCATGGCTTGCTTTATTATTGTTTGCAGTAACACCGGCGCCTTATAATATTGTTTTTCTTTTCCTGAATGGTTTTCCGCTGGGTATGGTGTGGGGTTTGGTGTTTAGTTTTTTAGAAGGCAGGCGTGCAACAGAATTTATGGGCGCAGTGCTGAGTATCAGTTTTATTTTCTCTTCGGGCGTGGTAAAAAGTGTGGGTAAATCGCTTGTTATAAACTGGCATGTAAGCGAAATGTGGATGCCATTTTTAGCCGGTGGTTTTTTTGTGCTGCCGATGCTTTTATTTACCTGGCTGCTTAATCATGTGCCGCCGCCAACTGAGCAGGATATTGCTTTACGCAGTGTACGAAAACCCATGACCGGTATAGAACGAAAGCAATTCATCAGTACGTTTTTACCGGGCATTATTGTTATTGTGCTTACGTATGTTTTGCTTACTATACTGAGAGATTTCCGCGATAATTTTTCCAACGAATTATGGAACGAACTGGGTTATGGAAACAATGCTGCGATCTTCACTGAAACAGAAACCTATGTTTCGCTGATCGTATTGCTGTGCATGAGTTTGCTGATACTGGTTAAAAATAATATCAGGGCATTTATGATCAATCACATGATCATTATTTTTGGTTATATACTGGCGCTTGTTTCCACGTTATTATTTATGGGCGGGTATATAAACCCGGTGTTGTGGATGACGATGATTGGCACAGGTTTGTACCTGAGTTACGTACCATTCAACGCACTCTATTTTGAAAGGATGATCGCTACTTATAAAGTAAAAAGCAATATTGGTTTTATTATGTACATAGCAGATGCTTTTGGCTACCTGGGCAGTGTAATGGTGTTGTTTATAAAAGAATTTATGGGTGTTCAGCTTTCGTGGACTAACTTTTTTACCGATGCGGTGATCATCATTTCTGTGGTTGGTATTACAGGAACAATCATTGCCGCATTTTATTTTAGAAAAAAGTATTTAACGATTCAGTCAAGTATATAAATTTCTTATGCAAAAGAAGCATGCCATTGTAGTAGGGGCCGGCATAGTTGGCCTTGCTATATCAAAGAGCCTTGCAGAAAAAGGCTATTCAGTTGCCGTATTTGAGCGCAATGAAAAAGCCGTAAGTGCATCTATAAGAAATTTTGGGATGGTGTGGCCTATTGGCCAACCAAACGGCTATTTGTACGAAAGGGCCAAACGCTCAAAGTCAATATGGAAGAAGGTTTGCAGCGAAGCAGGCTTATGGCACAATGAAGTGGGCAGCCTGCATTTAGCTTATAACGATTTGGAATGGCAGGTAATACAGGAGTTTGCTGAAGCCGATAAAAAGGTGCGCCCCGTTGCTGCAATAAGTGCAGCAGAGGCATTGCAAAAAAGTGAAGCCGTAAACCCCAATAATTTAAAAGGCGCATTGTGGAGCGCAGATGAAATGATTGTTGAATCCAGGGTTGCTATTGAAAAAATACCTGGATATTTAAGTGATAAATATGGAGTGGTTTTTCATTTTAATACCGCTGTTACTGAGATCAATTATCCAAATGTAATCACAGGCAGCAGGCAATGTTTTAGCGCAGATGAAATTTATGTGTGCAGCGGTGCAGATTTTGAAACATTATATCCCGAAATATTTGCAGCAAACTATTTTACCAAATGCAAACTGCAGATGATGCGCCTGGTTATGCAGCCCGATGGATGGCGCATTGGCCCTTCACTTTGTGGTGGTTTATCTATGGTGCATTATAAAGGGTTTGAAGCGGCAGTATCGTTGCCGCAACTAAAAGAACACTACAAACAAACCATGCCCGAATATCTTAAATGGGGCATTCACGTAATGGTTTCCCAGAATGCCGAAGGCGCACTCACCATTGGCGACAGCCACGAATACGGCCTTGTATTTGATCCTTTTGATAAGCAGTTTATTAACCAGCTTATCCTTGATTATATGAAACAGTTTGCCGTATTTAAAAACTGGCAAATGATACAGAGCTGGCATGGCATTTACCCCAAGATCACTAACGGGCAAACAGATTTTGTACACGCTCCGGAACAGGGCGTAACTATTGTAAACGGCTTGGGTGGAAATGGCATGACATTAAGCTTTGGCTTTGCCGAAGAAGTAGTTGGTAGTATGCAATAATCTTTTGTGTATCCGTTCAATTGAAGCTTAATTGTAACCCCGTTCTTAATAATAATGGATTAACTTTAGTGAGAATAATATTTATTTACGCAAAAACTAAAGTGTATGAAAAGTAATTTACTTAAAAGCGTTTTTTTAACCGCAGCTGTTTTAATGTTTTTAGTACAGCCTTCTTTTGCCATCATGTTTGAAAAATCCCCTGGCGAGCAGGCAACCACCAACACAACAGATTCTGCTGCATCTATTAATAATGCTATTACTGAGTTTAAAAATTTATCAAAGCACGACAGAAAATTGAGGATCGCAGACGCTAAAAAGCAAATGCGTGAATTTAAAAAAGAAAAGCGTTCAGGAAAGGCAGACCCCAGTACAGACCAGTTATTGCTGGTTATCCTTGCCATTCTGCTGCCTCCGCTTGCTGTTTACCTGCATGAAGGTGAGATAAATGGAAAATTCTGGCTGGACCTTATTCTTACATTGATATTTTGGCTTCCCGGAATTATTTATGCCCTTATAGTTATCTTATAGCAGCGCTGAAATAAATAAAAAAGCATGCCTTAAGCATGCTTTTTTATTTTATACCAAAAACCTTTATAGTTGATTTTTTTTGTTACCGGCATTTGTATTTCATGGCATCGCCGCTTGCGTCGCACTCTTGTACTGTGGGATTATATATTGAGCTTTTACCGAAGCGAGGATCGAAGCGAATGCTGATAGTCAGGCGACCACAGGTGTTCGGAAGAAATTCAGGGGCTTCTTTTAAATAGTATAGAACTAAGTAATTCAGGATTACCACGGCACATAACAATTAAGTCTTTGAGGATTATTGTTTCTAATTCCTGTTCAAACTTTTGTTTTACTATTTTAAAACCTTTTAAGTGGTTCGTTTTTTTGCAGGCAATCAACAAGATAGCAGCAATCATTGAACATGCTAAATGGTTGTGAATATCTTACCAGGCCAAAAAAAAGTTATTAACAAAAAGCAGTAATTTTTATAGCCACCATAAACCTTGCTATTACTGAAAATTTCTTCCGAACACATGTGGTCGCTGACCAACAATGATTCGCTTCAATCTACGCACCGGTAAAAGGTCATTCATAATCCAACCGTACAAGAGTGCGACGCAAGGATGTTGCCATGAAAAACTAATGCATGGTCAATGACATTTAAAAAAGCGATAGAAATGTAATTTACCGGCTTATTGAATTTAAAACTGTTGTGCACACACAATCTTATATAAAAAATATGTACCTGTTTTTAAAAAGCCTTATATTCACTTTGTATATTGCTTATCCCCCAGGCAACATCACCCTTATACCATTATTAAAAAATTCAAAAGCTGCTTTTGATGAGGAACTTCATTCTCATGTCTTTTTTTCTTTTACTGGTTTGCCCAGCAAAGGCCGGTAAAATAATCAGTGCTCAAAAAGGAACGCTCGATCTAAGTAACTGGAACTGGGATAAAGATGGCATAGCAGATCTTAAAGGAGAGTGGGAATTTTACTGGGGCAAATTTTATTCGCCTAATTTTCTTAAAAGCAATGATTCTGCAATTAAACCAAATTATATCCCCGTTCCTTCGTTCTGGAATGACTTTATTCCCGGTTATCAAAATTTTCATTCCGGCTTTGGCTATGCAACTTACAGGCTAAGGGTTTTATGCCCGCCTGCGCAGCAAAACCTGGCCATAAAGTTTTTGACCATTGCATCTGCCTATAAGCTTTTTGTTAATGGTAAACAGGTGCTTGCTGTTGGTAACCCGGGCACAACTGCCGAATCTACCATTGCTGATTTAAAGCCGGCTATTGTAAACATTAGCCCCCAAAACAACGAGATTGAAATAGTAATACAGGTTTCAAATTTTAATAACCGTGTGGGTGGTGTATGGGATTTTGTAAAACTGGGCACCCAGGCGCAGGTACATGATTATTTTATAAAAAATATTTCTATAGATTTTTTTGTTGCGGGCAGCTTTTTTCTAATGAGTATTTATTATGCGGTGCTTTTGTTTTTTTTCAGGAGAAGGTATTTGCTTTTGTATTTCAGCTCCATCTGTTTTATCATTTTTGCCCGCAGCATGGTTACAGGCGAAATAGCATTGAATTATATTGTAAATGTGGACTGGGAAATTACCAGGCGTATAGAATACGTTTCCTTTTATTTATCAGTGCCCTTAATGGCACTCTTTTCACGCCAGTTATTTCCGCATGAATTTTCAAAAAAGGTTTTGTATTTGATAGTTGGAATATCGGCCATATTTATCATATTGGCACTTTTTACAACTTATTATATATACACCTTTGTATTACAGGAGTACCAGTTATTAATGATTTTATGCGCATTCTATGGTTTTTATGTATATATACTGGCTGCATGGAGAAGAAGGCCGGGCAGCTTAATTTTTTTAATAGGTTTTTGTATTTTTTTCGTTACCATTTTTAACGATATCCTTTATGCCGATCTTATTATTAATACGGCACAATTGTTTTATATAGGATTATTTGTTCTTGTTATTTCTTTATCAGCATTACTGGCAAGGCAGTTTGCTGAAGCGTTTGCAGGCGTTACTGTTGCCAATAATAAACTGTCTGTAATAAACAGGGAACTTGAAATGAGAAATGTAGAAAGCCTGGAGAAAAACGAGCAATTAACAAAATTGAATAATGAATTAGACAGCCTCGTTTACCGCACATCTCACGATTTAAGGGCACCTATTTCTTCGGTATTGGGTATAATACACGCAGCAAGAATAGAGTCGAAGCCTTCAGAATTTCATCAGTACCTTGATATGGCAGAAAAAACCTTGAACAGGATGGATTTTTTAATAAGGGATATTATTGATTTCTCGAAAAATAAAAGACTTGAATTAGACCTGAAAGAAATTGATTTTAAAACCCTTGTACAACAATCGAGGGAAGATCATGAGTACGCTGATAAAGCTTTAAATATTTATACAGAAGTAGAGGTTATACAGGAAGAAAAATTTGTTTCTGATCCCCGGCGCATTAGTATGATCATTAATAACCTGCTTTCAAATGCTATAAAATATTCTGATGAAAGCAAAGAAAAACAGTGGATACGCATAAAGGTAATTGTTGCGGAAAATGTTGCCAGTATTGAAGTTAAGGATAATGGGCAAGGTATATCACAGGAGCATCTCAATAAAATATTTACCATGTTTTACCGGGCCACCAGCAGTTCTACCGGCTCAGGCTTAGGTTTATATATTCTTAAAGAAACGGTTGAAAAATTAAATGGAAAAGTTGCGCTTCACTCACAATTGAAAGAAGGAACTACTGTAACGGTTGTTGTGCCTGATATGTCAGATCAGCTATAATTTCTTACCATAAAAAGTATGGCTTTTAAAAGTTCAATCGTATTCTGAAAGTACAAGTGTGCGACGCAAGAGGTGATGCTATGAAATTCTTCAGCCCGGCTCAAAATAATGCTTAAAATGTACTTCTGTAAAACTAAAAAAGCCCCGTTTGCACGCAGCTTTTATTTTTTTCTTTCAAATGATTAATGCCAGTTTTTCAGGCCCAATATTTTCTCTCCCAGCTCTGTTAATTCAGCACGTTCATATTTTGTTTGTTCCCATTTACGCGGGTCGCCGGGAAATGCATAACCTTCTGGTGCAATGCGGTGCTTCCACGAATTAATGCGCCAGTTGCGCAGGTCTTCATTTTCTTCAACTGCCGGAGTCATGGATATGTATTGCGCAAGCCTTGGCCTGTCGCTTTCATTCTTTCTTATGCCATGCGCCAGCATACTGTTGAAGATAAGCAGGTCGCCCTTTTTGCACATCACTTTTTTTATTTCGAAGCCGGTGGTATCTGGCTTAAAAGGATCGCGGTCGGCGGGCTGTGTTTTAACCCACTCATCAAAAGTTCTGTACAATTCGGGCACACATTGAAAGCCGCCGGTTAATTCATCTGTATCGCTTAAAGCCAGTACGCCCTGTACATTTACGGGTTTGGGGTCCATGCTTGTATCAATATCGAAGTGAATAAACGCTTTGTATTCGTGGCCCGGACGAACAGGGAAATTTAGGTTGGCCCTGTCAATCGTTACCCACAATTCTTCAATGCCCCATATATCAACAAAAGCATCGTACACTTTTCGGTTCATTCGGTTTTCCCACATATACGGGTGATTGTACATTTCTACCATGCCCGTATTTTTCAACTCTTTCATTTGTATTTCTGCACGTGCTTCGGCATACCATGTTTCAGGATTGTCAGGGTCTTTTTCTTCAAACTCCCACAACAGGTTGGCCATCTTTTCTACATTCTCCTCAGGCACGGCATCGGGTATAATTACGTAACCGTTATTGATCCAGAAACTCCATTGTTCCTCAGTTAACAAACGCAATGGTTTGCCGTTACTGCGGTCGTTGAGTTTATGTGCAGTACGTGCCACCGATGCATTGCCCGGCGTTTGTTTGTCATCGTACAATTTGCCCATGTTGTTTGTGGACATCGTCATGGTTTGTTTTGCTTCAACTTGCATAGCGTTCGTTTTTGTTATGAATTAATATATTTAAGAAATAAAATTTATGAACCATTCTACATTACTACTATCATGCTTCTCTTGCGTCGCACCCTTGTACTGTAGTAATTCTATGGAGCACCTAACACAATCAACTTAAAATTCTTAGCGGTGAGCAGCAATAAAATAAATACCAAATATTAACTCCCCTTTATGGGCTGGTGGTTACAAAATATGTTTAACCACACCACCATCAACTCTTATTGCCGCGCCGTTTGTTGCAGATGCCAGCGGACTTACCAAATACGTTACCATGTTGGCTACTTCAGCCACATCTGCAAATCTTTGAAGCAGGGAAGTAGGCCTGTCCCGTTTAAAAAAAGAAGCCTCTACTTCTTTTACCGGCTGATTAAGAGACGCTGCCAAATTTTCTACAAAACCCGCTGCGCCTTCGCTCCAGGTAGGGCCGGGTAAAACGGCATTCACTGTTACGGCAGTGCCTTTCGTTAATTCAGCCAAACCACGTGATACAGCGAGTTGTGCAGTTTTTGTAGTGCCGTAATGAATCATTTCTTCCGGCGTAAGCACACCCGATTCGCTGGAAATAAAAATAATCCTTCCCCAGTTTTGCTGCAGCATGTGTGGCATAAATGCCTTTGATAAACGCACACCGCTCATTACATTTACTTCAAAAAATTTAAACCAGTCAGCATCGGGAATTTCAAAAAATTGTTTGGGTTCAAAAATGCCCACATTATTGATGAGTATATCAATATTGCCTGCCTCTTTTACCAAAGCATCAACCTGCATAATATTAGAAAAATCAGCGGCAATTCCTTTTACATCACAACCAGGTATTTCTTTCTTAATTTCTAAGATGGCTTCGTTAATCCGGTTTACACTTCTTCCGTTTATAATTACCGATGCACCTTCCCTTAATAGAGATTTTGCAATGGCCAAACCAATACCTGCAGTAGAACCTGTTACAAGCGTTTTTTTATTTTTCAACTGAAGATCCATACTATGGTTTTATTAATTTATTTTGACAAAGCAATATTACAAATCTTCCTTGCAGATTATCTTTTCAAGTCCAGCCAAGTCCAAAACACAATTAATTGTATATTTGTAAATCCTGTTACGGGCTGGCAGCAAATGCCTGTTTCATATTATGAAAAAAGAAAGGAAAATTCATTACGACACGGTGAAAGTGAGCTACGGTATGTACATTATTGATGAGGTAAGAAAAAAAACCAATAAAGACCACCCGACTGAAACCGATATAAAAAAGATGCTGCAAAAAAACGCAAAACAAAATGCGGGATCGCTTACTGTTGCCAAACAAATATCAAGATATTGCAAAACCAATCATGATTATTTACTGAAAGCAAAAGAAGAAACACTGGATATTGTTGCGAAAGCTATCAACTTACCTATTCAGCGGTTCAATGAATTTTACGAACGCATTAACCAGCTCTATAAAAGAAGCACCAACTATTACACTTATTTAGAAAAAGCAGAATTATACATGCTGCAGTTTAAAGCAGCTAATGATGAAATATATTTTAAAAGATTACTGAATTACAGGGAAGAAGCTGGTATTAAAACAATCCTTATAGATTACCCATTTGGCGAGCTGGATATTAATTTGCCAGCCAGCCATTTTGGAGCCTACACCGATATTAAAACAGAAGTGCTTTTTAAGCAACTCTGCCTGCAGATGAATGCAACGAATTATAAACTGTTAACTGATTCGTTGGTTGTAAAAATTTTTGAAAAAGAAAATAAAAAACCTGAAACATTGGTCAGCATTGGATTATTTGGCAACAAGCTTACTGCGTGGTTGCTAAAAAATAATTTTTTTGGCAACTGTTTTAACTGGCTGCCACAACAAAACAAAATAGTTTTGAAAGGAAAAGAATATGCCGCGAACCGTGAAAAGAAAGCAGACTATGGCGTGTTTGCAAGGTTGCAATTAAAGAACCAGAAAACCATTTTGGTAATTGGAGGAATTGAAGGTTATGGAACAGAAAAAATGGGCGAATATATCTGGCGCAACTGGCGAAAAATATATGATGCTGTAACTGCGCAGGAATGTTCATCGGTGATTATTCTTTATAAGATTTACCAAGGTAAAATACATCAGCAGGAAGTGGTTGTGCTTACTGCTGAATGATCTTTGCAGTTTATTTTGTTGCCCAGTAATCAAGTACTACCACCTTATCGAGGAAGGGTTTTAAAACTTCTACAAATGCTTTGTGTGCCGGATCAACAAGGTAATCATCACGGTCTTTTTCGCTTGAAAAAGTTACAAAGAAACAGTGGGTTAAACCTTCGTTCAGTTTTTCGGGGCTGTTGTTGGTGCCCCACTCAAAATCTTTGATCGTATTTATTTTACCGGGCAATAAAAGAAAAGCATCTTCTACTGATTTTACATTTGCCGCTGTGGCATCATCTTTAAACTTGAACATTACTACGTGCCTTAACATTTTGTCATTTGATTTTTGTGCTGAAAATGAAGTAATACTTATACATGCAAGCAAACCAAGAAGCATCATTTTTCTCATACAATAATTGTTTTGATAAAATTAATGTATTCGTTTTGTTTGATAGCTGCATGATTTTGTATTGGCTGTTTAAAGCCGAATTATATTAAAAAAGTACAAGTGTGCGACGCAAGGGACGATGATTAAAGTACTTCAGCCTGGTTCAAAATGGTTTTAAACTACAATGGCTTTACTTCGTAAACTGGGCTGAACAAATACAGCATGCCTGTACTTTTTTCTTTGCACCTGAAACGCTTGCGGAGCTTATCGCCTTTTTCAAAAACACGACCGTCTTTGATGCTGAAGAGTGCACCTTTTGGCAGTTGCTCTAACAGCCGCACATTTTGTTTTATTTCATCGTAATTGCGTAAAACACGGATGAGGCCTTCCTCGGCACAACTGCTTGCTGCAGGGTTGTTCAGCGAATGACGCAGTTCCTTTTCAATGTCGGCAGGGAAGATTTTTTTATCTGCAAAATCGGCAAGTATATTGCCATAGATCTGCTTCCATTCTTTGCCGTGTGCATTAACCCTGTGACCGAATTTTTCGTAAGTAAGCAGATGTGCCAGCTCATGCAGTAAAGTAATTAGAAAAGCATATTTATTAAGATTGCCGTTAACAGTAATACGGTGATTTTTTCCGTAAACAGCATTGCGGTAATCGCCCAGTATACTTCTTCTTTCCCTTGTTACGGTAAGGTGTACTTTGTGCAGATGAAGGTAATGCACCACGTTATCGAAAGTGCCCTGTGGCAGGTACATAGTGAGTGCCTGCATAGGATGTTCTTCAATGCCGGCCATACTCTTTATTTAACCTCGATACTGTTTTTACTTCTATAAATGTGTAAACAAAATACAAAGCCATAGAGGCTACAATGGCATAGTTGCTTTTGTTTTTGCCTGCAATTAAAAGATAGATACTTACAGCGCATGCAATTACTACAAGCTTTATTAAAGTGCCCGCCATTACACTGCGCACAAACACATTGGGATTAGGGTTTTGCAACGATTTTTTTTGCATAAAGTAAATGATAACCGATAGAAAAAATAATATGCAGTTACCAATACCCAGCACAATATGATCAATGCCTTTTGCATCGAGCCAATTTTTAAAAAGCAGGCAAAAGGAATTTACAGCCATAAAAAAAATAAACAAGGGAACGATTGCTTTGCGATCTTTTTTTTTCTCCATTATTGTTTTTTTGAAGTATCCTTAATTGCTTTGGCAATCATAGTTATTATAACGGTCAAAGGTAATAGCCAGAGAAATATGGGGGATTTTGTTTTTATCCACTTATCAAGATAATATCCTGCATAAACAGCTAAACCAATTGCTGCCAACAATTGAAAAGCCAATCCTGAATACTGGAGCAATAACTGTTTATTCGATTTTTGTTTATTATCCACAGGTTGTTTTCAATGGATCATTTAATCGTTGGAAATAACAGGCTTGGGTACTGTAATGGCAGTGGTATCTAACTTTGAAGGGGTATCTCCATTCAAAACTTTTTTAATGTTGTTGAGGTATTGGTCTTTATATAAAACTGCCTGCTCCAGCGAATCGGTGCGCATTTTAAGCACCTGTAATTCAGAACGGTTATTGTTATTGCCATAACCCGGTATATAATATTTAAGCGGTGTAAGCACAATCAGCGCAACGGTAAGGCTAACAAGCAAAACAAAAACCGTACTTAACCCAACGTAAACACTGATCCGCGATAATTTGAAAGTGATCATTTCTTCGTAAGTATCATCGTTTATTACCACCAGCCTGTAGCGGTTACGTAAACGCTTAAGTGTGCTGCTTTTTTCCTGTTCTTCCATAAAGTGTAAATAAAAAATAAAGGTAGTATAAATTAGAAGTACGATGCAGTTTCAATACATTTTATGAGCCCGGCAGGAGTTTTTTATGGCATCGCCTCTTGCCACGCTCGGTTCAAAGTTCCCCTTTTATAGCAGCTATGAAAGACATTAAGTGCGGGTTGCTGCAGTTATCGCAACATTGTTTAATTGTGAATGGGTAAATATGGTTAGATATACGCTTAGGTGAAAGCTCAGTAAACCTCCGGACGTACAAGAGTGCGACGCAACAGGTGCTTCATTCCTGTATTGCTGCCGGGTACATAGTATTTCATAAAATAAAAAACCGTTTCATGAGAAACGGCTTTTGAACCCAGGGTTGAAAATAGGGGGTATGTGAAAAGATATTTTTTGGCGGTATTAAATTTTGCAGGCATTATAATTTCATAATAAATGCATGCAAACTTTAGAGTTAGCGCTCAAATAGCTGACAGATAATTTTAATAATTTCAAGCCGGTATCATAAAATGAAACCATTTGAAAACTTAAACAAAAATGTTTGAATGAAATATCCAGGAAAGATTCTAAAGCAGGATGCTGTAAAATATTTTGGATATTGGATTATTGTACAATGATAAATCAAATAGGGATTACAAACGCTTAAAAAGGAATTAATAATTTATCTGTTTGAAGATAATGATTGGTTAAATGGCATAGTTTAAATTTTAATTAGAGCCGGCAAATAAAAATACAACTGAACAGAACGCATTATTACAGGCATAAGTTCTGTACATTTACAAAAAATTAATTTATATGAAACTTTTTGTAGCTGGCCTTCCTTACGATCTTGATGATGCAGAATTAGAAGAAATATTTGAAAAATTTGGCACCATTAAGTCGGCTAAGGTTGCAATTGACAAAGAAACCGGCAAAAGCCGCGGATTTGCATTTGTAGAAATGCCGGATGATGCAGAAGCTCTGGAAGCCATTGATGGCCTTAATGATGTTTCTCTTGGTAAAAAACCCCTTGTTGTAAAACAGGCCGAAGAGCGTAACAGCCGGCCTGGCGGCAGCCCCGGTGGTAGTGGTGGTTTCCGTAAAGGTAATTCTGGAGGTGGCGGAGGATACAATTCAGGTTTCAATAACGACCGTAACCGCTAATAATATTCCCTGGCAATAATGAAAAAAGGATGCATGTAAATATTACATGCATCCTTTTTATTTTCAGGTAAAATTTAATTTTACTTCAATTCTTTCTGCAGCTTAATGTTGAGCGCAACATAGTCATCATTCTTAGCTGCTTTTGACAATTCAATAGATTTATTAGATGCTGCCAGTGCTTCCGTTTTTTTACCAAGTTTAGCCAATGCCCTTGCTTTCTGGTAATACATATAAAATGCGTCAGGGTTTTGAGCTGTAGCCTTATCGAGCCATGCTACTGCCTGGTTAAGATCTTTTCCATTTTCAATGTAGTATAAAGCAGCCTGGAAATATGGGCGGTTATCGTTTTCCATTAAGTCTTTAATCTGCGCACTAATCTTACTGTCTATATCTTCAGTAATTGGTAATACTGCCACCGTATTATCCCAGATAATCTGCAGGTCGCAACTATTCGATTTAACGTTGCCAAACATAATGGTAAATGTTTCAACAGAAAATCCAAGATCTTGTGGCTTCACTTTTACGCGAACTACATCCTGGTCTTGCTTATATGCAGCAGGACTGGTTACATCGGTTTGTTTGGTAATGATGATTGTCCATTCAAACTGATCAGGGATGGTTAATAAGCCATATTTACCTGCAGCAATTTTAGTTCCGCCAATAGTAACATCGTCAGCAAATGTAAGTGTGGTTGCCTGGTTTGCACCTGTACGCCATACTTTACCATAAGGAACTAAGTCTCCAAAAATAGTGCGGCCTTTCATCCCCGGCCTTGAGTAAGAAAGTTCAATTTTAGACAAGCCAAAATTTTGCGTTACTTGCTGTGTTGGGGAAGGTTGCGGTGTAATAAGCTCCTGGGCAAATGAACCAATTGCAAATGCACAGAGTGTTAAAATAAGACTCATTTTTTTCTTCATAACAAACAATTTTTTTGTTAAGCAAATATAGGTCATGGGAGTTTTGTTCATTCAGCAATCCTGTTTTTTACATAGATATAATATAAAAATTATACCCCGTGCCGCTGGTTTTGATGCATGGTGGTTTGGCTATGCTCACTACTGTTCTGAACGTACAAGGATGCGATCCTTCGGCTCCGCTCAGGACAGGCTGCCACGGCTTTTGATGCTATGAAAAAAGAACCATGAACCGAGCGTGGCAAGAGGCGATGCCATTACTTTCTGCCGCTTGTATCAAAAATTTTTTTGTCAGCTATTTTATACACAACTTCGTTAATGAAAAAAAATACAGTTATGAAAAATTTCTTATCGCTTACAATTTTGGCTGCAGCACTAACGATAAATCTTAGTGCCTGTGCACAAAACGACAAATCAAAAAGACCAAGCCCGCCTGCAACAGCAACTGAAACAATTGCCAGCGGCGCTGTTATTACTATCGACTACAGCCAGCCTGCTGTAAAAGGCAGAACCATTGGAAAAGACGTAGAACCTATGCAGGGACAGGTTTGGCGTGCCGGAGCCAACGAGGCTACCGTGTTCCAGGTAAGCAAAGATGTAAAAGTAGAAGGGCAAACTTTACCCGCAGGTAAATATGCATTCTTCACTATTGCAAATGGCGATGAGTGGACGCTGATCTTTAACAAAACATGGAATACATGGGGTGCTTTTGACTACGATAAAAACAAAGGTGCAGACGCTTTAAAGGTTAAAGTAAAAGCTGGCAAAAGCGCACAGATGGCCGAAAGGTTAACTTACACCATTAGCAAAGCCGGTAAAGTAAGCCTTCTTTGGGGCGGCCTGCAGGTTGACTTTAATGTACAGTAATCATTAAAAGCTAAACTTATTAAAGAGGAACCCATAAATGGTTCCTTTTTTTATGTGGTATTAAAATGAAACCTTTGCCTGTTAATGATTAAGAAAATGTATGGACCAGGCTTGGGTAATTTGATGAAACGTCCCTTGCGTCGCACCCTTGTACGTTCTTAACATTTTTGAACAAATACAATAAAGTATAAATAAAATGCAGGCAACAAGTTTAGATGAAGTAATAACCCAGCTCGATACAATTATCAGTACATGCACCCAACAGCCTTCCAGGCTTGGTTATTTCGCATGCCTTTACAGAAAAATGACGATAGCTGTAAAAGAAGGCATTGCCGTTAACTTATTTGCAGACGGACCGCGCATGGAAAAACTTGATGTAATTTTTGCCAGTCGTTACCTTACTGCATACGATGCTTTTACACAAAATGCAGCAGCCACAAAATCATGGCAAATTGCCTTTGAGGCAGCAGCAAAAAACGATTATGTTGTGCTGCAGCATTTGATACTGGGGATTAACGCACATATTAATCTCGACCTTGGAATAGCTGCAGCCGAAGTGAGTGCTGGTGCAGACATTAATGCCCTGCAAAACGATTTTGAAAAGATTAATGATATCATTTCTGCCCTAACAAACGGGATGCAGAAAGACCTGGCAAACATCTGTTTCCCCATGCGTTTTCTAAACGATGTAAAGGAAGAAAAAGTAGTTATTAATTTCAGTATTGGCACGGCACGTAAAGCTGCCTGGACAAATGCGGTGCTGGTATCTGGTATGGATGCAGGTCAAAAAAATGCTTATATAGAAGCCCTCGACTTAACTGTTTCAAAACTGGCAGAGGGGATTTTAAACCCCGGCTTCTTTGTAAATTTGCTCTTGAAAATTGCCAGGTGGTTTGAATCATCCGACATTAAAAAAAATATTCAATTCTTATACGATTAACATGACTAAACTTAGTGTAAATATCAACAAATTTGCAACCCTTAGAAACAGCCGGGGCGGCAACAACCCCGATGTTGTAAAAGCTGTTGTTGATGCACAACGTTTTGGTGCCGATGGTGTAACTGTACATCCCCGCCCGGATGAACGCCATATCCGTTACAATGATGTACACGAAATAAAAAAAATAATTACCACAGAATTTAATATTGAAGGCAACTGTACCGAAGAAAAATTTGTAGCCCTCGTATTAGAAACGAAACCAGATCAGGTAACACTCGTGCCCGATGCACTTGACCAAATAACCAGCAACCATGGGTGGAACACGGTCGAAAACAAAGAGTACTTAACCGGCATCATTAAAGTGTTTAAAAACGCAGGTATCCGGGTGTCTATTTTTGTCGATCCTTTAATTGAAATGGTTGAAGGTGCTGCACAAACAGGAACCGACAGAATTGAACTCTACACCGAAGGCTACGCAAAAGAATTTCTGTTTAATAAAGAACAGGCAATTGCCCCTTATGTCGCTGCCGCCAAAAAAGCAAAAGAACTTGGCATGGGTTTAAATGCGGGCCACGATCTCGACCTTCAAAACCTGAAATATTTCAAACAAAATATTCCCTGGCTCGATGAGGTTTCTATTGGCCACGCACTGGTTTGCGATGCACTATATCTTGGCTATCAAAATGCTGTGCAGATGTATAAAAGGCAATTGATGTAAGGGCTTTTAATATTAAACTCGCAGGTTTTTTTCGGCTGAAATAAAAGTTCGGTCAAAAAATTAAGATGTATAATACCGGCACCGGTTTTCATGGCATCGCCTGTTGCGTCGCAAGCACTTTATCTGTATATCAATGGTCATCTTTAGTACCATGTGCAACATGCTTTTTCAATTTCACCAGGTTTAAAGGAAAGGTGTAAACAGAAGCTGCTTTGTTTATGTAAACTGCCTGCGCCTGCAACCCAAAGCTCAGCATTATTCTCAAGTACAAGAGTGCGACGCAAGTAAAGCTGATAAGGGATTTTAGTTTGGTACAAAATAACTGTATTGATTAGAAGCCCGATAAATGCCTTTTAATAAATGCAGATAACCGCTCAATCATTGTTATAGAAAATTCTATTCAATTGTTTACTTTTATACTGCGCTTGCGACTAAGCTAAAAAACTTCCTCTATCCTCATTTCTTTATCAAACTAAATGCTTCGTTTTATGAAAACAAAACTACTTCTTCTATGCATTACAGTTTTAACTGTAGTATGCAATTCATCTTCTGCACAAACCATCGTAAAAAATATGAGCTCCACCGATGGCACTGTTTATAATGTGTATAAAAACGGGGGAAAATACTATGTAGGCGGAGGGTTTAATTATGTTGGCTTAAATACCGGGTCTGCCGCAGTGAACACAACAACGAATGACTATCCGGATATGGATTTTCCGGCATTTAACGGTACAGTGCGAAGTGCTGTTCCTGACGGCACCGGGGGATGGTATGTGGGCGGCACTTTTAGTTTATACGATGGTATTGCTGTAAATGCCCTTACGCATGTACTGGCAAATAAAACCATTGACCCATCGTTTACAGTAAATCTAAACTATGGTGCCATCTACAGTATTTACAAAGTGGGAAGTACACTTTATATAGGCGGCACTTTTACTACTGTTAATGGTGTGGCCCGAAACTATATTGCTGCGGTTAACGCAACAACTGGCACTGTTGTAAACACTTTTGACCCCAATGCGAACAGCTATGTTTATGCATTGTTTGCTAATGCAACCAATGTGTATGCCGGGGGCTCTTTTACTACGATTGGTGGTAAATCAAAAGCATACTTTGCTGTACTTGATAAAACTAACGGCAGTGCAAAAAAGGGAACTGTTACAGCCAATTATGTGGTTTATGCAATTGAGAACAAAGGCGATACACTGATGATTGGCGGGGCCTTTTCGCAAACAGGTTTTCAAACAAATAATATTGCCTCACTAAAAGATTCAGTTGATATTCCTGATACCGATTTCCCTGTTACAAATGGTTTGGTAAGGGCTATATTGGCTGATGGAAGCGGAGGCTGGTATGTGGGCGGAGCTTTTACAACGATTGGGGGTATAGCAAAATCGTATATGGCACATATAACAGCAGCAAAAACAATTGACCCGGGTTTTGTTGCAGAATGCAATGGCGAAGTAAAATCAATCATCAAAATTGGGAACAAGCTATACATCGGGGGCACTTTTACAACCGTGAATGGAACGGGGCGTAATTATGCTGCATCCGTTGCTTCGGTAAATGGTAATGTACAAAGCTGGAACCCAGATGTAAACTCTTATATATATACTTTAGCCTCAGTGGCAGATACAGCTATTTATTTAGGTGGCAGTTTTACATTGGTAAATACAACCAAACTGCGAAGCTATCTTGCCCGTGTAAATGCCACAACCGGTACGCTGACTGATAGTTCGGTTAATGCAAATTATACGGTATTTAAATTAGCAACAAGGGGCGATTCTGTTTTTGCTGGTGGAGCGTGCTCTTTTTTATCAATTGCAATTGGTGGTGGTTTCTCGTGGCCGCGCACTTCGCCCCGCTGTGATCTACGGAGCTGGTGTGGTGGGCAAGCATTTGTTTAAGCGCATCTATCATTCTCCGCGGCTTGGAATTGCGGTGCTTGGTTTTCTCGACGACGACACCACCCTCTGGG
>JANXWM010000278.1 GCA_025351145.1 Chitinophagaceae bacterium | reverse complement strand
TGTTATAGGCCGGCGCCTGCAGCACAAAGTTGCCGGTGCAGTTATTGCCGCTTTGTGCAGTAATGGTTTTAAATGCAAAAATTTTTTTTTCAGCCAATACAAAATGGTCCATATAGTACAACGCAAACGTGTCTTTTATGTTTGCATGAAAATCGCAGGATGGGCCAATGCCAAGCGCCGTAATATCTTCGGCGGGTGTAAACTCAATATAACCTTCAACCCATTGGTTGCGGCCATGTACTTCAACTTTACCAAGGTTTGTCCAGCCGCCCCTGTCTGCAAGACAGCCAAGTGATAAATCGGGAGAAGCGTTTTGAACAGGGAAAGCAGGACAATCATTTCTGCCGTACAAACCTACATTAAAAGGAGATGGCGAACTCCACACACCAGAAAAAATATTGAAGTTGGGATTGAACAGGCCAAAGCCCATATCAAAGCTAAAATCGTAGGTAACCCCTGCTTTTAAAGGGTTGGCAAGGCAGGTGGTAATGTAGACTTTCTTTGTTTTATTTTCCTGTGTGTTTGTATCTGTTGCAGCATAGTTGTATTGCTCAATAGAGAAGAGCCCGTTGCCATCGGGCAGTGGTAAAGGTATGCCGGGGTAGCCCGTTTTCTTGTTAAGGTAACTGTTATCAAAAAGGCTTTGAAATGGCAGTTTACAATCAAGGTTATAATAGCGCGGGTGATTGTCTGTATTGGCTGCATGCCAGCCCGGCACATCAATATAAACAGCAGATGAACTGCCGTCAATTAAACCGCCTTCACCTGTCCATTGCATATTACAGGGGCCATGTATTTCGAAAGATGGATTTTGAAATACAGAAACAGGAAAAGAATCCCTGCAGGCCTGTGCCCGGGCAATGTTTATACAGCATAAACACGTAATAATGAAGATGGAAATTTTACAAACCATATATGCCTTTAAGTACAGCCATTAAATTTACTGCAATAACAAAAGCAGAGAATAAAAGTTTTAGCTGAATCCTTATTTGAGAAACCGCGAAAGACAATATATGGTTGCCGGCTGAAGGAATATATGGCATCGCCTCTTGCGTCGCACTCTTGTACGTTCGGAACAATGTTGAGCAAAGGCTCACAGTTATCATCTTTAAAAATACCAAACCATGATTCCTGTCATAAAGTATTTTGATCAACATCATTTATGCCTTGCCTTTGCCTGTACAACTTTGCAGTACAACCTCATTAAAATTTAAACTTTACACTTATGAGTTATACAAACACAGCACAGCTTGGAACGGAACATACTGAATGGCTGGGCAAACTTGATTTTTATGAAGCAGAGTTGGGCATCCTTGAAGAACGGCTTGCCGAAGTTGCTGGTAAAAACACCAGCCTTGACGCAAGAGCAGGTACAGAACATTTTCAAAACCAGTTTATTGTTCAGCGCAATAATATTGCTGAACTTAAACATGCGGTTAAGGAAGAAGCAAGGCATACTTTAGCGGATGTAAAACAGCATGTGGGCCTTGTAGAATCAACGCGGGTTGGCGAGCACAAAAAAATTGAAGAAGATATAAAAATATTTGAAAAAGTGATCAACGAAATCCGCCAGGAATTCAATGCTTACTTATCAAAATGGATGTAGGTTTTTGGTTGTTTTTTGAAATGGAACTGCCTCAAAAAAATGAGGCGGTTTTTTTATTGCTGCTATAAGATTGAACATCATTATTGCAATGACGATTGTTCCTGGCTACTTCGCGTTGCTCAATTGTATTCTAAAGTACAAGAGTGCGACGCAACAGACGATGCTATGAAATACTGCTGCCCGGTTCAAAAAAAATGTATTGCTTCGGCTGCATTAAAAGCATTAAGCGCAATTTGCTTTATGGTTTTAATGGTTATTGGTTTTAAAAATACAAATGCAAAATATTACCCGTGTTTTTTTGCGGTTACTGCTATTTATTCCATGTGAATTTTTTCCGACAGGTAGCTGTTAAATTCTGATTTCAACCAGCCAAACTGCTTTTCGGCATTAATAATATTTTTGCGCAGCTTGGTTAGTTTCCTGTCAATTTCTTTAATAATTTTTCCATCGTCAAATACTTCTTTCACCAAAAGCTTATCCACTTCGGCCACTTCGTTACGCAGCAAGCCAATCAATTCGTCTTTCTTTAAAAACCTGCTTTGATAACCCTCTGCTTCTTCGAGCCGGTTTTTATCAAACTTGTTTTTAAGTACTTCCGAAAGCCTGTTTTTGAGATGAACATTTTCGTCCAGCATTGAACTCAAAGTTCTTTTCCAAATATCGTTTTCGTATTGTAGCTGTTTTAATTTCAACGCTGGCATATTATCCAGTTTTTTAAAGGGCCTGAAAAAATAAAAATATTTTACTGACCCATGATTTTTAATGGAATTATTAACTGTAAAGGTATTGTTGCAGAAAAGCGTTTGTGAGGATTTAAATCAGCCAAAAACATGATTCCCGTCATAATTTGCTGCAATAACAACTAAGAACAATTGCAGCACATCTGCACGTTTCTGTAAAACCCGTGCAGCCTTTACCCAAAAAGCCCTGCCACTTTTTTGGCAGGGCTTGTAGCCGCACGCTACGCTTTATTTAACAGCAATATGTTTTGCTGTAAGTTTCTTTGCTGCTTCTGTACGGGGCATGGTGATTTTAAGAAGGCCATTTTCGTACTTCGCTTCAATTTTTTCTTTGTTTATTTTATCGGGCAAAGTAAAACTGCGGCTGAAAGAAGAATAGTTATACTCTTTTCTAGTAAACTTTTTGTCTTTCTCTTCTTTGGTTTCCTCCTTTTCACTGCTTATGGTAAGCATATTACCATCCACATTAATATTAAAATCTTCTTTCTTAAGGCCCGGTGCTGCGAGCGATACCAGGTAATTATCTTTTTGCTCGGTAATGTTAACTGCCGGCATGCTCAGCATACTGTTTTCAAAACCGCCATCAAACCATTCGTTCCAGGGTTTAAAAAAATCATCGAATACACCTGGCATTCTTATGCCTGACTTGGCTAATGCATTCGTTGCCATAAAACCTCCTTGTTTTTTATATTTTAAATTATTGTTTACATAGCAAAAGTATTTTCTGTAACAGGCATAATCAAGGACAATGGTTAGTACAGGCCATGAGATTCGTCAGCTTATGAAAAAAGATGATTGACCGGGCAGAAGAATAATAATTATGCGTCCCTTGCGTCGCACTCTTGTACTACAAAACGGTTATGGGCTTTGGGTTTCAGGTGCTGGCCAGTTTAATTTTTTTGCACATGCTGCTGCGGCCCGCAACTTGCATCATATTGCTGCTGCAGTACAAGAGTGCGACGCAAGGATGCCTAATAGCAGTACATTAGCCTGGTTCATAAATATGGCTGTTAAAAAAATAATACTGAAAAAAATAATTGGAAAAATTATGCGTACAATTTTTCTATTTCCACAGCTATAAAAACCAACAGGGATACAGCAATACAAGACAACAGTTCAGTGATTGATAAAGGCTGTGTTTTAAACAGTTTATTTAAAAAGGGCAGATAGATAATCGATATCTGAAGAAGAAAAGAAAAAGCGACTACAAAGATTAATACAGCATTTGAAAAAATGCCCTGCCTGAATAAAGAAACAGTTTCTGACCTTATGGCCATAACGTGCATTAACTGCCCAAGGCAGAGAACAGTAAACACCATCGTTTGCCAATGTGAGTCACTTATATGTATGGCGTATGCCTGTGTACCTATGGTTAGTGCTGCTAATAAAAGACCTACCCACACAACGTGGATTCCCAACCCGTCAGCGAAAATACTTTGCCCGGGATTGCGGGGTTTGCGCTGCATAATATTTTTTTCGGCAGGCTCAAGTGTTAATGCTAATCCCGGCAGGCTATCTGTAATTAAATTTATCCATAAAATATGGATCGGCAGCAATGGAATAGGTAAAGAAAAAAATGGGGCTAAGAATATAGTTAATATCTCTGCTGAATTTCCTGTAAGTATATAACGGATAAATTTCCTGATATTATCGAAAATCCTGCGCCCTTCCTTGACTGCTTTTACAATGGTGGCAAAATTGTCATCCAGCAAAATCATGTGTGCTGCTTCTTTGGCAACATCTGTTCCGGTAATGCCCATAGCAATGCCAATATCAGCATGTTTCAATGCAGGCGCATCGTTTACTCCGTCGCCTGTCATAGCCACATATTCGCCTCTTTTCTGCAATGCCTTAACGATGTTCAATTTTTGTTCCGGTGAAACCCTTGCATATACTTTAATATGGTCCACAATTTCGAGCAGCTCCCCGTCGCTCATGGTTTTCAACTCTGCACCGGTAATAACCCTGTCTTCTTTTGATTCAATAATACCAAGGCGTTTGGCAATATTAGCAGCAGTAACAGGATGATCGCCGGTTATCATCACTGGCTTTATACCGGCCGTTTTACATTCATGTACAGCCTGCTTTGCCTCTTCGCGTGGAAGGTCAATAATACCGGCAATACCCAGCAGTTGCAACTGAATTTCTATGGTTGCAGCAGAAATATCAGAAGGTAATTCATCAAACTCTCTTGTGGCAAAAGCCAATACCCTCAATCCTTCGTTAAGCATTTTGTCTAAAGCTTCTTCCCATGTTTCTAAAGCATCTGCACTTTTTGCCTGCTGCATAATCACCTCTGCTGCGCCTTTTACAATAGCAATATATTTATCTCCATAGCGGTGAATGGTGGTCATACATTTTCTTTCGGCATCAAATGGTATTTCTGCTACACGTGGATATTGTTTTTCAACTACAGCTTTATTATGCCCTTTTGAAAAAGCGAATTCATATAATGCTGTTTCAGTTGGGTCGCCAATCATTTTGTTATTTTCATCCAGGTAAACATCATTGTTAAGCGCCAAAGCTATCATCAGTAATTTGTAATCAACGTTTGAATTTATTTTTTCCGTTTCAGCTTTATTATCAAATGAAAAAGCCTTCCCGGTAATTTCTTCAACGGTCATTTTATTATGTGTAAGTGTTCCTGTTTTATCGGTGCAGATATAAGTTACAGAACCCAGCGTTTCAACTGCCGGTAACTTCCTTATTAATGCATTTTTCTTTACCAGTTTTTTTGCACCGATGGCCAGTGCAATAGTGATAACGGCAGGCAAGGCTTCAGGTATTGCGGCAACAGCAAGCGACAGGGAGGTAAGCAGCATTAACACGATATCTTCTCCGCGCAAATAACCCATTACAAATACTACGGCACAAATAAAGAGAATAATATATGCAAGGTTTTTTCCGAATACTGCCAGCCTTTTTTGCAATGAGGTTTGAGTGCCGGGTTCTTCTAATAAACGGGCAATTTTGCCAAGCTCCGTTTCCATACCGGTTGCTACAACTATTCCTTTTCCACGCCCGTTTGAGACATGGGTTCCTTTAAACACCATATTGGTGCAATCGCCGGGTGAAAGTTCCTTCGAAGTTAATGGGCCGGTTTGTTTTTCAACCGTAAGTGATTCGCCCGTAAGCGACGATTCATTCAGCTTTAATTGCATTACTTCACACAGCCGTATATCGGCGGGTACTACATTCCCGGCTTCAAGTAAAATTATATCCCCGGGCACAAGGGATGTTGCAGCAATATTCCTTACTTCATTATTCCTGATCACCAGAGCATTTACCAGTGTCATTTTTTTCAATGATTCCATCGCTTTTTCTGCACGGTATTCCTGTATAAAACCTACAATGGCATTTAAAATAACAATGGCGATAATTACAATCGTATCAGTAATATCACCCAGCAAACCAGAAATAATTGCAGCGGCAATGAGCACTACGATCATGAAATCTTTAAACTGCTGCAGTAATAATAACCAGGCTGATTTTTTTTTAGTTGCCGTTATCTCATTGAAGCCATATTGTTCTAATCTTTTTTCAGCCTCTGCCGTTGACAATCCCTGCACAGAACTATGGGTTAATTCAAGCACTTCATCTATACTTACAAGGTGCGTGTTTGTCATTAAATAATCAATTTACGCGAAAAGAAAAAGTAATGTCTTCTTTACGGCAATAATGATGAAGGCCTTTTATAGAGTAAATATATTTCATCATCAGAGCCGCACTAAACTTTTTTAAAAATATAATACCAGCTAATCTTTTCATGGCATCCCGGTTGCGTTGCAATCACTTTATCTCTATATCATTTATCAGCTTTGGCATTCAATGCAGTTTAAAACCTGTTGCACCCCGAGGCAAATGCTGCCTAAGGCTATGCAGTACAAGAGTGCGACGCAAGGATGTTTAGCAGCATTACTTAAGCCCGGTACACAATCGTTTTTAAAAGAATTATTACCGGCAATGTTTATTATTTTAATCGTTACGGCTCAGCAGCAGATTAATTGGTTTCATTTCTTCAATATGATCGCTTACTATTTTAAGAATAGCCACAAAAGGGATAAATAAAACCATGCCTGCAACGCCCCACACAATACCTCCAACAATAATGGCAACCAGCATGGCCATTGTGCTTACATGCAATTGGGTACCCACTACTTTAGGGAAAATTACATTGGCTTCCAGGTATTGCACAAAACTAAAAACAGCTACAACCCCCACGGGATACCAGATATTACCGGTATCGAGCCACACCACAGATATAGGCAATAATGCGCTGATAAAAATACCCACATAAGGAATGATCGTCATAATGGCGCAAAGCATTCCAAACAATACAGCATGCCGTACTCCTAAAGCCAAAAGCCCTGCACTGTTGAGTATACCCACGATAATATACACCAGCAACATGCCCTTGATGTAGTTAAAATAAGTGTGAATGGTTTGCGCCAGAATTGCATCAAGCTGCTGCTGATGCCTGGTGGGGGTTATTAATTTTAAATACTGTACAAACACT
>JANXWM010000273.1 GCA_025351145.1 Chitinophagaceae bacterium | reverse complement strand
CTTTAAATTAGGACCTGGTGCACCAACTATTACGGCCATTTCCAATGTATTTGCTAACCCGGGAAACTCTGTTTTTTTATATGGTACAAATTTATTCCTGGTTCAAAGTTTTTCTTATGCAGGAAATGACATTACATCATTCCATTCAGATATTTATGGAACTTCTCTTGGTTTTCTTATGCCGGCACAAGCACCCAGCGACCAGGTATTGCTAACTACAAAAGGTGGTTCGGTGGCATTTGCAATAGTGGCTACGCCCACCATTACCGGTGTTTCCAATGAAAATGCGCTCGCAGGCGATTCCGTGTATGTTTATGGCACTTACCTGAAAAGTATTCAATCGTTCTCTTTTGCAGGAACTGAAATAACATCGTTTATTTCATCCGGTGATGGTAGTTCTGTAGGGTTTGTTTTGCCAGCACTTTCTCAAAGCGGACCGGTATCTATTACAACACCATTTGGCACAGCCACAACGTCGTATAAAGTGAATGATATAGCAGGATTAGGATCAATATCAAATTGGGAATGGAGTGGTAATTTTAATTGGCAGTGGTGGGGTGGAGCCACCTTGAACAGTGGCGATCCTAACTCCGGATGGCCACCCTATAACCCTGATTTTCAAGGTAATCCAAGTCTTTACATGTCATTAAAAAATAGTATCCTGTCTGCTGGTGAAGGGAATACCTATTCTAATTATGCCATACTTATGAATGGGACACAATGGGTGCCAACAGCCAATATTAATGATCCGATTGGGGATTGGGCATTTAAGTTTGAAGTAAATATCCCGCAACAATGGAATGGTGGTACAATTGATATTCAAAGTTCCGACAATACATATATAGCCCGGTGGGAACCATGGCAAATATCTGCAGTTACCACAGCACCGTACACTACAAAAGGTTGGTTAACCGTGACCATTCCTTTTACTACGTTCCGTAAAACTGATGCTACGCTTGGCGCTGGCAAAGGAGCTTCAATGACAAAATTTGCTGATTTATTAGGGGCATCAGGAAACAGTGGGTGTACAATGTATATACATAACTATAGCACCTTGAACACCGCAACGGGCTTTTATGGTGCATTTGATAATTTAAGAGTGGTAAAAATCAAATAAAAACAATGCCTAAGAAGCTGTATAAATTTTGTTTGAAACACTGCGAAGGAAACCAGGCGATGCCATTTTTACAACAGATGAACGGATTGCGACGCAACGATGATGCCATGAAAACTATAGCTGGTATTATAAATCTTTCATTTTTAAACAGCTTCCATGAATGAGTCTCTCATATGGCAAACAACAGGGCCTGCAGGGGTTCATGTAATTGAATATCCTGTGGGTCATTTTTGAACTGCATAAAATCAAGTAATTATATCGGCAATAAACTAAAAAAAGTATATGAAAATAATTTATTTAAAGATCAGAAACCTTTCATTTTTATTGGGAATATTAGTAACAATTTCAGCTTTTTATTCCTGTAAGAAAACCAATAATACCCCACAGCTAATACTTTCAAATATTACAGATACAATATTGGCTGAAGGAGGAACTGTCTTGCTGAATTTTACCTGTAACGCCACCTGGAGTATTGATACCACTGGCCTTGGCTGGCTTCATTTGAGCCAAACTTCCGGCAATAGCGGTGATGTAACCATTACTTTAACTGCTCCGGCTAATACTACCGGCATTAGCCGTACAGTACTTCTAAAACTTAATTCTGCGAATGACCAATCCCGGCGCATTACAGTAGTTCAGACACCTGTAATATTTGTTTCGTATAATACATCACCCATAGCACCCGATGCCACAGGCATGAGTAGTACCGCTATGCAGATTAACGCAAATATTAAAATGGGGATGAATATCTGGAACACGATGGAAGCACCGGGAGGAGAAACCGGATGGGGAAATCCTGTAATTACGCAAACACTGATTGATACACTTAAAATGGCAGGTTTCAATGCTATACGGCTTCCATGTAATTGGTACGCACATTCAAATAGTACCACCGGACAAATTGATGCAGCCTGGCTTAGCAGGGTAAAACAGGTTGTTCAATATTGTTTTAATGACGGTTTGTACGTTTTACTCAACGACCATTATGACAATGGATTTCTTGAGTGTAAAGCAACGGGAGCTAAATTAGATACAGTAAAAGCTATACAAAAGGCTATTTGGGAACAAGTGGCTACCACCATGCGTGATTTCGATGAGCATTTGATGTTAGCCAGTGCCAATGAACCTGATGCCAATGATTTAACATCAAGTACCAATTTGTATGCTTTTCACCAGATATTTATCAATGCGGTTCGCTCTACAGGTGGAAAAAATGCGTATCGTACTTTAGTGCTTCAGGCACCAAGCACATCGCTTGATTTGGCAAATTATTTTGCTCCCGGCGCAATACCGGGTATGCCATACGATGCGGTTCCTGATAAATTGATATTGGAAGTTCACTATTACTCTCCTGCTAATTTTTGTATATTAGGTGGTGATGCAAGCTGGGGAGCAGAGTGGCGTTATTGGGGTGCCAACTTTCATTCAACCGATGACACCTTACATAACTCAAATGCAGATGCTGAAGAAGGCTATATGGAGAGCAACATGCAATTGGCAAAGAAATCTTTTGTAGATAAAAACATCCCTGTACTAATTGGCGAATTTGGTGTACAATACCATGCCGATAATTGTCCAACCCCGGCAGATTCAATATTGTCTTTAACATCAACCGCACATTTCTTTGGACATATGGTAAGAACTGCCCGTGCCAATGGACTCTCGGCGTTTTTGTGGGCTGGAGTAATTAACAGGCAAACCGAAACAATAGATAGTCAACAGCAGTTAGATTCTTTACGCGCAGGGGCAGGCTTTTAAGTATGAAGGAACCCTTTAAAAAAGATGTTGCCAAACATAATAAACGAAATTTTTTATTATAAAATAGCAACTCGGAATTTGATATCAATCAAGATTCCTTGTCTCAATAAGCAGTTATGAAAAGGTACTGAGACCTGTAGCATTCATAATATGTTTTGCAGGCTCAGTTTTTTGATTTTTTTTTGATCCCGGCTATTGAACAGGCATGAAGCTTTCGTTGCGTCGCACTCTTGTGCTTTCGGTTCATTATTTAGCAATGCACAATTTTATCAGGTGCACAGTATAGTAACCACACAAAAGTTAAAAAACAATATGTCAAGGTTTCATTCTATGATAATGCTGTTCTGCTTATTTATAAGCAGCTTCTCATACGCCCAAACAAAAGCTCCTGCCCCTTTTGGTCCTGTTCCTACGGAGAACCAAATGCGATGGCAGGAAATGGAATACTATGCTTTCGTTCATTTCTCATTGAATACTTATACAGACCAGTCCTGGGGTTACGGCAATGAAGATGTAAAGTTGTTTAATCCTGAAAAATTAGATTGCCGCCAGTGGGCACGTACCTGCAAAGAAGCAGGCATGAAAGGAATTATAATCACCGCAAAACATCACTGCGGTTTTTGTCTCTGGCCTTCCAAGTACACAGAGTATTCTGTGAAAAACGCTCCCTGGAAAAACGGCAAAGGCGATGTAGTTAAGGAAATGGCCGATGCCTGTAAAGAATATGGTTTAAAGTTAGGTATCTACTTATCACCCTGGGATAGAAACAGCACCGATTATGGCAAACCAGAATACATTACTTACTTCCGCAATCAGCTTACCGAGTTGCTCACCAACTATGGACCTATTTTCGAAATTTGGTTCGATGGTGCCAATGGTGGTTCAGGATATTATGGGGGCGCCAATGAAACACGTAAAATAGATGCGAAGACTTACTATGATTGGGCAAATACTTATAAGCTCATTCGCAAATTGCAACCCAATATTGTGATCTGGAACGATGGCGGTAACAGGGCTGATCTCCGTTGGGTTGGAACCGAGGGAGGCAGTGTTGGCGAAACAAACTGGAGCTTGCTAAACGCTACCGGTGATGTGCCCTATGAAATGCTGCATTACGGAGTTGAAAATGGAAACGCATGGGTGCCTGCTGAGGTAAACACTTCCATCAGACCGGAATGGTTTTACCATCCCGGCGAAAACAGCAGGGTAAAAACAGTGCCTCAACTTATGGAAACATACTACAACTCCATTGGGCACAATGGCACATTGCTGCTTAACTTTCCTATTGATACAAAAGGGTTGATTTATGAAAATGATGTAAAAGCGGCACTTGCATTTGCCGATGCAGTAAAAAAAGCATTTGCTGTAAACCTTGCAGCCAATACCAAAGCGACAGCGTCAAATGTTCGTGGCAATGCAAAGCAGTTTGCCGCAGCTATGGCAGCAGATAGCAATAAAAATACTTACTGGGCTACAGATGATAATGTAACCAACGCTTCACTGACAATTGATTTTGGCAAATCAACAAAGTTCAACCGTTTCCTGGTGCAGGAATATATCCGGTTGGGCCAACGTGTGAAAACCTTTACGGTGGAAGCGCTTGTTGACGGCAACTGGAAAGAGGTGGCCAACGCCACAACCATCGGGTATAAACGTATCCTTCGTTTCTCAACTGTAAAAGCAACAAAGGTTCGTTTTAGTATTACTGATTCAAAAGCCTGCCCGCTAATTTCCAACATCAGCATTTATAATGCACCGCAAATACTGGCCTCTCCCTCTATTATCAGAAGCCAGTCCGGCGATATAAATATTATACCTGCGGATGCAGAATCAGTTGTTTATTATACAATGGATGGAACTATACCTACAGCAAAATCAAAAAAATATACTGCCCCTTTTCAAACAGAAGGGAAAGTGCAGGTTAGTGCAATTGCTTATGAACCTGCTTCTGGTAAAAGCAGCCCCATGACACATGAGAAATTCGATATTGAAAAAAAGAATTGGAAAATTGTGGGAACAGAAGATGAAAAAGCTAGTGCAATTCTTGACGGAAATCCGGCTACTGCATGGCATCAAAGCAAGGATAAAAAATTGCCCGTTGATTTAATAATTGATCTTGGAAATGAGGAAAATCTTAGCGGCTTCAGATACCTGCCAGAGCAAACGCTATGGAACCCCGGTATTATTACTGACTACCAGTTTTATGTTTCAGAAGACAATATAGAATGGAAACTTGTAAGCCAGGGCGAATTCTCTAATATCAGGAATAACCCTCTATGGCAGACTAAGAATTTTGAACGCGTAAAAGCGCGTTATATCAAACTCAGCGCTTTGAAGAATACAGAGCATAACGATAATATAGGATATGCTGAAATAGATGTGATTACGAATTAATAGCCATAATTTTTTTTTGGATACCAGCTTTAGTATTTTATGGCATCTTCGTTGCGTCGCATTACGTTCATCTGTAGTGCAAGTGGCATCGCCTGGTTTCCGGTGCAGGGTTGCAAATGAAATTTATGCAGCTACTTAGATCTAAATGGTTACGTAATTTATTAAGCAGTAACATAAAGTGCAGGGTGTTGCACGATGTTCAGTAAAGAGCAAAGCGTTGAAGAGTGCGACGCAAGATAAGTGTCATAGCAGCAATGCAGCCTGGTTCATAAAAAATGTATAATTGGTATAACTTTCAGCATATAAAAAACAACACATGGAAAGA